>JBGGMQ010000033.1:0-2753 GCA_041287975.1 Verrucomicrobium sp.
ATCAGCGTGGAGGTCCAATGCACGGCGGCCAGTCCAGAGTATGCTTCTTCTCCTAAACGAGGCAGATAAAATGCCCGCTCAAGCTCCTCTTCCTCCAGCACCGCTAAATGGGCGCCGACGGAAGAGGGTTGGCAGTCGGACAAGGACATGGGTGAGCCCTCCGCGAGAAATCAACGGCTCACCACATCGCTGCCATCGCCCATGGGCAACGTCAGCACGCGCTGAATTTCACTCAGTCCGTAGTGATTGGGGTCGTACATGGCTTCGATCCTTGCGGGTGGGGCGAGGACATCACCTTCGGCAATGACACGGGCCAGGTAGCGGAGTTCAAACTTGCCTGTCTCCGTTGCGTCGTTCGTGAAGAACAGGGCTCGGTCGTGGCGGAGTTCGCGGTGATCGCAGAACCAGGCATTGTCCTCACCCTCGGCATCTTTGCGCTGGTTCTGCGTGATGAACTCCGGATTCACGGGCTCGAACACACTGGGCAGCGGATCTTCAATGGCCATGTAGCGGTTGGGTTTCAGGACATTGATGTCCAGAGTCACCACGATGAGATCGCCCACGCGGAGGTTCTTGGCGGGTTCGCGAGTGCCCACCGGAGTGAGACGCTCATACCTGCGGCTGATGCCAAATCCTTTGGTCACCGGTTGGAAGGTCTTCAGGTTGGGCCAGGATTTCACTTCCAGTCGACCCAGGACCGGCCGGGCGTCGGGCAGCATCACACTGAGAGGAGACGCTCCTGAGCCTTTCTTCAGTTCAAAATCCACCGACTGGCTGGTCATCGCCGTAGGCAGAGTCACGGGCAGGGCATTGTTCTGGAAGTTCGCGGTAAGCACCAGCGGCAGGGCTTCCTTGTTCGGGCGCTCGGCAGCGGTGAGCGCCATCAGGCACCAGGCATTGCCGAAGGTCGTGCCCCAGTCACCGCGACCGGTGCGGCTGCGGAGCAGTTCCATGGTAGCTGCCTGAGCTTCCGCCTTGAGGCCGAGGTGGGTCGTCACCAGCAGGCGCAGCGGGTGCGCGAGTTCACGCGCAGGCCAGTAGCGCTGCTGATCGGTGCGCTTGGCGGGTGCCTTGATCAGCTCTGTGATCTGGCGGGCCGGCGCATTGTTCAGGCACATGGACAGGGCGAGATACAGTCGCGCCGTCTCCGGCAGCTTCTCACGACGCTGGAAAAGCAGCGTGGCGTAGGCCGGCTCGGCCTTGCCAGCCTTGGCCAGGGTGTAGAGCCCCAACGCCGCGTCTGTAAGTTCCTCGGACTCGGTGCTGGTGGCGAGGTTGAACTCACGCAATCCCTTGGAGAGATACTCCGTCAGCTTGTCGATCGATTCCTGCGGCACTGGGATACCCCATTCACGAGCTTTGAGCAGAATAAAGCCACCGTAGGCACTGCCCCAGTACACAGGGGAGTCACCGCCCGGCCAGTAGGAGAGGCCGCCTTCATCCGTCTGCATGGCGAGCAGACGGGACACACCTTTCTTGATCGCAGCCGTGGCCTTGGACTTGTCCAGCAGGTCGGGGAAGAGCGTGTCGTACTTCGAGAGCGTCAGCCAGGGCAGCGTCGCGGAGCTGGTCTGTTCAACGCAACCGTACGGGTAGTGCAGCGTCTGCTCCAGTGCATCACGAGCCTCAAAAAGGCGGCTCTGGCTGAAGTTGAGCTGCAGCTTGCCTTCGCTTTCCAAGAGTTGGGGATTGACGCGCTTGAGGAGGTTCTCACCAGCCGAGAGGGAGGTGAGCTCAAAGTACTGCACCTCACGCAGGGCGGGGGTGGGGGAGGTCGTTTCGAACTTGCTCTCCACCGCATCACTCAGAGCAGGCGCGCCTTCCGCCCAATGAGTCGTCCGCACGCTCCACTGCCAGACGGCCGTACCCACTTTCAGAATGCGGACGGGGAAGGCGAGAGAGGTGGTCTCTCCGGCTTTCAACGTCAGCGTACGACGCTCACTACGACCATCCACCATGGCCAGGCGGTTCTTCAGACCCACGAGGGCGAAGGGCCGCTGTTCCTTGATGAGGACCGCGTTGTCATCCAGAATGAGATCCACATCCACCTGGCCTTCATGCGGGGTGGTGTTGTGCACTACGGCCTTGATCAGGATCTCATCGCCCACATGGGCGAAGCGGGGCACCACCGGCTCCACCATGAGAGGCTTGTTCACCACGAAGGCGGACTCGCCCGTGCCGAAGCGATCACCATCCTTCACGGCGATGGCCATGACGCGGTAGCGCGTGAGGCTGTCCGGCGCGTTGAAGGTGGTGGTCACACGGCCATCCTTGTCCGTGATGAGTGAGGCCTGCCACACGGCGGTCGCCACGAAGTTCTTCCGCAGCGCCATGTCAGCGCCGACTTCCGCATCGCCACCACCGACCATGATGCCCTTGTTGCCACGATAGCGGTCCGCCATCTTTTCCGTGAGCAGCGCATCGAGCGTCGTGTAGGTGGAAACAAAGAGGGCCTTTGCCGCATGGAAGAATTCAAAAGGCTCCGGTGTCTCATATGCCATCAGGCTGAGCACGCCCTCGTCCACGGCATAGAGCGTGACCTCCGCGTTGGCCACGGGCCTGCCTTCGAAGTCCAACACCTGCGCGCCCACGCGCACTTCATCGCCCGGCCGGTAGCTCGGCGCGCCCGGCTGCACATACACGCTCAGCTTCGCGTCCTTGCGCGCCACCATCAGCTTGCAATAGCCAACGCGATATTCGGGTGCCTTGAACTTGCGCGGGCTATCGGCCGCGCCGCGCAGCATCATCACGGA
>JBGGMQ010000034.1:0-3963 GCA_041287975.1 Verrucomicrobium sp.
GCAGATCATTTTAGGGGGCGCTGAAGCCAACACCTACACTGGGGTGACCACCCTCAACAGCGGCTTTCTCAGGCTCAACAAATCTGTCGCCAACATCGGCCTCACCACGGACCTCGTGATGAATGGCGGCACCTTGCTGAAAAACAGCAACGCCATCGCAGACACTGCCAGCGTCACCATCAATGGAGGGACCTTCTGGATGGACACCACCTCCAGCAGCGGCAACAACAACCACATTGAGACGATCAACAACTTCACCATGAACGGCGGCGGCTTCGGCAACCATGGCAGCAATGCCACGCTGAACATCAATGGCAATGCCACGCTCACGGCGAGTGAGCTGGGTATGAACCAGGGTGGGGACATCACCGTACAGGGCACCACCAAGCTCAGTGGCGGCCTGCTCCGCTCCAAGGAGTCATCCAGCACCAGTGTCTTCAACGGACTGACCTCGCTGGGCAACCTTGAGATTGAAAACATTGCTTCTGGGACCTACACCGCCATTATTATGACGAGCCACGCCACCAACAAAGGCACTCAACTCACGCTTCGTGGGGATGTGCTGTTCACCGGCAACAACACGAACACCAACACCGTGAAAATCGCCTCCTCAGATGCCGCCCTGGCCAACCAGGGAGTCTTCCGTCTCGATGGAACACGCACCTTCAACGTGGGTGACGGATCTGCCAGCACGGATCTGCTCATCGAAACCGCTCTCACGGATGGAGACACCGCCGGAGGGCTGAACAAGACCGGCAACGGTACCCTGGCCTTGCAGGGCGAGAGCACCTATACTGGCCCCACGACCGTTGCTGGGGGCAGACTGCTCATCAACAACGCCACAGGCTCAGGCACTGGGTCGGGCTCGGTCACTGTCAACCAGGGGGCCGCTCTGGCTGGGACGGGGCGCGTAGCCACGGCTGCTGGCAAAAGCATCCTGTTCAGCGGCATGCTCCAGATAGGTGACTCCTCGCTGCCCATCCCTGCCGCAGCAGACTTTGAATTGAAGAGCGAGGCCATCACCTTCGATGCTACTTCCCGGCTGGAATTCGACCTCTTCAGCGGGGGCGGAGATGGACTGGGAAACAACATCACGGGCGTCGATGCCGACTTCCTCCTTTTCGGTGCCGGCCAGGGGACGGTGGACATCGCGTCGGGCGCCTCGCTATTCGTGAACGCTGGCAGCTCCATGACCAACTGGGCGATTGGCGACACGTGGAAGCTGATCGACTGGGCCCAGGTCAGCAGCGCCACTGGCAGCTTCGCTTTCAGCTCCAATGTCGATGCCATGCTCGCAAGCATGGGGCTCGCGTGGGATGTGTCCCAGCTTCACACACAGGGCACCATTGCCATTGCCGCAGTGCCGGAACCTTCCCGGGCCATGCTCCTGCTCGGTGGTTTGGGTCTGCTGTCACTCCGGCGGCGCAGATCGCGCTCAACCTCTTTGGCACTTGCCTCCATGCTGGCAGGTTTGATGACACTGTCGTCCGCCATCGCCCAGACGTCCGTACCGAGTCCTGCGCCAGCCGAGGCAAAGGCGAATCTGGTGACCAATGGTGACTTCACCCTGGATGCGGATGGCGACACCTGGCCCGACGGCTGGGGCAAAGGGGCAGGTCTGACGTGGGAAAAGGATGAGGCTGGCAAGCCCTTCTTCCGGATCACCATGCTGGAGCCTGGCAAGATGCTCTCGGCCTACCGGGAGGTTCCCATCCCTGCAGGAGTCCTTGGCATTGAAGTAACTTTCAAGTACCGGACGGCGGATATCAAGAAGGGTAAGCAGTCCTGGAACGACGCCCGGGCCATGTTCCATTTCCTGAACCCGAATCGTGAGCAGTTGAAGCCCACACCGTCTGCGATTGTCTTCTCGACCAAGGCGGCGGAGTGGACAGAGGTGTCCCGCACTTATCTGGTGCCGGAGGGGACGGCTGCCTTGCAGATGATGCCGAGTCTTTTTCAGACAGAGGCGGGCCGGTTGGATTTTGCAGAGATCCGGGTCACCCCCATGTCGGTGGAGCAGATCGAAGCCCTGAAGAAGGCAGATGCGGAGCGTGCGGCGAAGAAGGCCCTCATGGAGGCCCAGGTGGCGCAAAAGCGTCGCCAGCAGGCTGCGGCCCTTCTTGCAAAAGAAGGAAGCCTGCTCACCAACGGCAATTTTGAGACCGAGAGCAAAGCCAAAAACAGCCCGGATGGGTGGGGGAAAGGGGCCGGCATCTCGTGGGAAAAGGAGGAAGGCGCAGGCAACCGCTTCATCAGGCTGGCCAGCCTGTCCCCTGGGCAGACGGTGCTGCTCTACCGGGATTGCCCTGTGCCAGAAGGGACAGGGGCCTTGGCGCTTACCTGGAAACAACGCATCCAAGGGCTGAAGAAGGGCGCCAAGCCATGGTTCGATGCAAGAATCATGCTGGAGTTCAAAGGGGCAGACGGCAAGACGCTGCCCGGCAAGCCTTCAGCTCCCTATGCGCAGAAGGACACGGACGGGTGGGTGGACAAGCGGGCGGAATTCCTGGTGCCGGCCGAGGCCGTGTCAGTCGTGGTCATGCCTGCGCTCTTCCAGGTGAAAAGCGGCAGCCTCGACCTGGATGATATTTCCTTGAAACCGACCGATCCGACGGCCATCCAGGCGAAGCAGCGGGAGCGCGAGATCCTGGCGGAGAAGTCGCGTGTCCCTCTGGAGGAGCCCAACAAGGCCAAGTGGCCGCCAGCGATTCGCGCCCAGGGCAACCGACTGGTCACCGTAGAAGGTGGCAAAGAAGTCTGGCTGCAGGGCATGAATGTGGCCAGCCTGGAGTGGAGCGTGCGCGGTGAGCAGATCCAGAAGTCCATCGTGGTCGGCATCGAGCAGTGGAAGGGCAACGTCATCCGTCTGCCCATAAAAGACGACTACTGGTTCGGCAAAGATGTGGACGATGGCGGTGCCTCCTACCGCGCCGTCGTGGACCAGGCCATCACCCTGGCGGCCAATCGTGGTGCTTACCTCGTACTGGACCTGCACCGCTACCGGGCTCCGCGCAAAGAGCACCTGGATTTCTGGAAGGATGCAGCTGCCCGGTACAAAGATCATCCCGCTGTGATCTTTGACCTCATCAATGAGCCGCACGGCGTCTCCTGGGAAGTCTGGCGGGACGGGGGCTTTGTTGAGGAGAAACGCAAGGACGGTGATGAGGATGCATTCCTCACCCCCGAAGAGAAGCTGCACAACAAGCACGGCTTCCAATCACCCGGCATGCAGGCCATGCTCGATGCGGTGCGCTCTACCGGCGCAAAAAACATGGTTCTCGTGGGTGGCCTGGACTATGCCTATGAACTCGACGGCATCGTGAAAGGGTACGGTCTCAAGGATGAATCCGGGAACGGCATCATCTATGCCTGCCACATCTACCCGTGGAAGAGGAACTGGCAGAAGATGCTGCTCGACGCAGCGGCGATCCATCCCATTCTGCTGGGTGAAGTCGGGGCGGATGCAAAGAAGATGGACTTCATGCCTCATGAGTCCCAGGAAAATGCCGAGACATGGGTGCCGGCCATCCTGGGGCTGATCCAGAAGCATCGGCTGAACTGGACGGCATGGTGCTTCCATCCGAGTGCCAGCCCACGCATGCTGGTGGACTGGACCTACACGCCCACACCCTTTTGGGGTCAGCAAGCCAAAGACGCGATGTCTGGCAAAGCATACGAAATGGGGAAACTGCGGTAGTGCCTCATTCGTGAGATCCTCTGGCAGAGGGTCTTGCTAAAGTTGTTCTGGCGGCTGCACTCCACCGGTGGTGCCGGGAGGAGGAGCGGCGGGGAAGGCCTTGTGGATGGTGTTCTCCTCAGCGGCATCATCGGTGGCGTGAGAGTCGTCCGGAAGGGTCTGCAGTTTCTGCTTCTTTTCCGGATCGCTGGGGCGGGGTTTGCTGACGGACATGGCAGTAAGGGGGCAGGGGTTTTGAAGTTACGCTTCTGAATCGGATGGCGAGG
>JBGGMQ010000035.1:0-2694 GCA_041287975.1 Verrucomicrobium sp.
GCACCGTCTCCGTCACGCGAGGGGCTTCAGAGACCAGTTGCACCCGCTTTAAGCAGGGAGTCCTGGCAAAGGAACGCGGGAACTCCACGTACACGCTGTCTCCGGTGGCATCGGCATTGTAGCCGTCCGTCCAGTAGGCGGTGGGCTGCCACAGGTGCTTGAGCTGGGCCTGGCTGAATCCCGCGGTGAGATAGGCGTCGGCCACATTCCCCCGCACTTCTATTTGATCGTTCCGCACCGACCAGTGCTCAAACCCATCCAGCGCCTGCCACGCGCCGAGCAGGCTCCGAGTGATGGGTACCCGTGCGGTGGGGACGGATTCACGAAGGCCGCTGTCGGATTCGATCTCCAGGGTGGGCTGCAACTGTACGCTGCCTGAGAGTCCGTGTGCAGGGACTTTGAAGATGAAAAGCCCGTAGCCTGCGCGCATGTCAGAAGGCAGCGCCACGCCACTGCTGCCCCTTCTCATGGCAGGGGTCACGAAGGTCAGACGGACCAGCGCATTCTCCCGCATGGCGGCAGCCCTCGCCTCCCGCACCGCAGCGGCAAACTCCAGCGCGGCGGGATGGATGCGATTGCTTGAGGCCAGGGAATTCAGAGCCTGGGCCAGGCCACCCACGAGGATGGAAAGGATGGCCACGACCACCAGCAGCTCCACTAGCGTGAATGCCGCTCTCCCCTGCCCAGCCCGGGCCGTCACAGGGGCTGGCCGTGGGCAGCCCCTGCGAGGTGATCTCTGAGGTTGGGCCTGCATGGATTTCAGATTCCTTCCGGTGCCCCCATGGGGGTCGGGCCGGGAGCCAGTGCAGCATCACTGGCGGGTTTTCGTCCTTCAACAGGTGCCGCTGAGGGCGTGGCGGACCGGGCGGAAAGCTGGGCCAGCACCTGCGCCGTCCAGGCAGCCGGGTTCGTGGCGGAAAGGTTGAGAGCCCGTGCCCCCGCCTGCTCCAGGCCCGCACGAATAGCATCGCCCAGGGCGCCAGAGGCCACAGGTTCGAGGGCAAACTCTACTCGTTTCATCGTACCCGGCCGTGCTTCAGCCAGCATGTCCGTGATGCCCTTCTGCATCTCGCTGGACAGGGCTTCCCCGGTGCCGCAGACCAGCAGCCACTTTTCCTGATCCAGCTTCAACTGGCCAAACTGTTCGGCCGGGCAGAGGAAGGCGCGCAGACCTTTGGCTTGCGCCTTGGTCACGAGCGTCTGCCCTTTGCCAGTGCCATCCAAATCAAGAATGGTGACGGATGAACCAGCCGCTTTCGGGTCCTCTGCAGCATTGCGCGAAGCCGTTTTCACCGCCTTCTTGTGCATCAACCAGCCCGACGCCACCAGGAATGCGAGGAAAAACCCCTGGGAGTCGATCCAGATCCACTTCAAATGATTGGGCAGGAATTCACCGTAGTGAATCCGCTTGAGCGTCTTGCCTACGTCTCCATCCCACTTGTGGGCAATGAATGGGCATGAAATGGCAATCAGCCCCAAGGTCACCGCCGCCATCATGCCCAGATTGGCATGCCAGCGACGGTTCTTTACTTTCCAGGACTCAGCCATCGGAAGGGCCTCCCTTGCCTTCGCTCTTGGAATGACCGTGCTCTTTGTCTTTTTCCTTGTCGTTCTTCTTTTCGTCCGCGGCCTTCCGGGCCAGTTCGGCCGGTATGGCGCTGGCGGGCACCTCGGTCAAAACAGTCTGCCAGGTGCCGTCACCGGAGCGTTTCATCACTCCATATTTGCCGGTGATGAACACCTCGCCTGCGCTGCCCAAGGTGATGCTATGGGCATCCTTGTCCTGCGCCAACTGCCACTTGCCGTCCGTCGCAAGGCGCTGGAACACACCTCTCTTGGTAGCCGCCCAAAGCGTTCCGTCGGCTGCCAGAGCCAGGTTTTTGATGTCCCCTCCGGGGAACTCTGCATCATACCTCCACTCCCCGCCTTTGCCCACGAAGAGCCCTCCCTTGGTCCCTAGAAACGCCGTACCATCGGAGAGCACGGCATAGGCTTTCACCTCTCGCAGCTTCTCCGGCTCCATTTTCTCGTGCTCCATGGTGGTCTTCATCACCTTGTCCACGGAGACTTCCTCCCCAGCGGCAGCCAGCTTCGTGGCCGAGCTGAGGAAGGGCCAGGCCGCAGCAATGCCAAAGCCAGCCGCGAGCAGCAGTCCACTCTTGGGAGACCACCATGAAGGTTTCTTTGGAGACGCAGTGTTAGTATTGCGATTCATAATCAAGAATATTGGCTTTGCGACTCAATCGCAGAACCAAGGGTTTGCAACTCGAAATCGAAGAGAATTCTTCGTGACCACTCCGCACATAAGAACTCATCCTGAACACCTTACAGAACATGAACTCTGGCGTTGACGTCATTGGATGTCTTCTTCAGCGGCGAAGGCGACGCTGCTCCTGCCTTGAGATCGCTCTTTCCGACTGAGCTTGCTCGGATCAAAAGAAGTCCGTTTGCTCTATGTCATGACGCTATTTGCCCGGCATTGCCCCTCCTCCAAGAAGCCATTGCCGTGACGGGTTTGGGAATGCTAGGGTCTCCACTGCCCGCTGTAGTGCGAAGTACTTTCATGAAACCTCCCGTTCAGGTCAAAGATCTGGTCAAGACATTCTCCCAGGGCTCCCGGCAGATCCGGGCCCTCGACCGTGTGGACCTCACTGTCCATCAGGGCGAGTTCGTCGCCATCATGGGGGCATCAGG
>JBGGMQ010000036.1:0-12162 GCA_041287975.1 Verrucomicrobium sp.
GCTGATGCCATCCACTCGAGTGGCCAGCACCCGCCCCGCCCCTTCTTGGAGCTTTTGGGGCGGGCGCAAGACACTCGGAGGAGGCACGGGCACCGGCACAGTCGGCACCACTGGTGCCTTTACCTCCGCACCCCCCGCCCATGGAGAGCGGGTGGCAATCCAGAGCAGCAGCATGGCCGTCGTCACCATCCCCGTGAAGATGATCACAAACACCTGATGGCTTCTTTCCCGGAACAATCCGGACCAGGGCGATGCAGATAAATGGGGAGAACTCATACGAAACCAAGATTGGCCGTCGCACCGAAGGGGTCTGCAAAGCGCCCGAGATTGGGGAAGATGGTACCGAGTTCACCGGAACCCACCCCCAGCCAGTTGGCGGCAACCGCCGCATACTGGTCGACGGCGGTCGTGGGGATCCAGCGACCACGATTGCTGGTTCCCGCATCCTGGTCCTGCCCGAGCTTGAGGCTGGGGAAGGTGCCATACACTTTGCCTCCCTCCACTGGCCCGCCGAATACGATTTGGTGCCCGCCCCAACCGTGATCGGATCCTGCCGTGTTGGCGTCCTGACCATTGGGCGTGAGGGTTCGGGTGAAGTCCGAATGCGTCACCGTGAGGACGTTGTCGTTGACTCCCAGCGCCACCAGACTGTCGCGGAATGCATTGAAGGCACCGCTCAATTCCCCGATGAGATTGACCTGCGCATCAAGCTGATCCTGATGCGTGTCAAAGCCTCCGATGCTGGCAAAGAAGATCTGCCGGCGGTTGCCCAGGCTGTTTCGCCCCGCAATGAGCTTGGCGATGGCCTTGAGTTGATCGCCCAAGGTGGTCTGGGCATTGGTGAAATGAGTGTCGAAGTCCACTCCGGAAGCCGCGGCTTCCGTGAACGCCGCTCCCACGAGTCCCTCATTCGCCTGTGACCGTTTCACCACTCCCGCGTGGGAGTCCTCCAGCAGATGCTGGTAGGTGTACTGGGTAATGTCATCGAACGCCTTGAGCCGCTTGCCTTGCAAGGAGGTCTTGTAGGTCCCGTTGGTGTTGAGGGCAAGGCCGTAAGGGCCGCTGGTATCACTGTACCCTGTGAGGGGGATGGCCCCCTCCGGAGTCAGGGCATACTGCACCTCGCTGTTCCCCACCTGGAGGCTGTTGATGCCAGCCAGGCTCACCGAGAGTGAGACCTGCCCTTCCGCGTAGCTCTGAGCCGCCAGCAGATCCGCCACCCGGCCACCCCAGCCGCTGGTGAACTGTTGATCCGGCACCGAGCTCTGCCACTGGACCTGCTGGTCCGAGTGCGAGAACAGCTGCGGAGGCAAAGGCACGGAGCCGGCCTGAAACTGCGCCCGGGTGGTAGGATACAACAGAGTTCCCACGTTCGCGACGAAGGCGAGCTCGCCAGCGTTGAAGAGGGTGGCAATACCGGTGGCGGCCGGGTGCACGCCGTAGTCCCCACTGGGGGACGTCAGCGGGATGGACGCGGGATTCCCAGCCACATAGGCGCTGTCCGTCGGGTCGAGAATCTTCAACACCCCGCGGCCGCTCTTGTAGTCGGCATAAGCCGGGTGATTTTTCTGAGGGACCAGCAGGTTGTTGGAGTCATTCCCGCCGAAGAGGAAGACAACGACAAGGGCCTTGTAGTCCGGCAAAGGGCCCGCTTGGGCCAGGGCCGAGTTCACAAGACGCAAGTGCGCCAGGGTGTTCACCACCCCGGTGATGCCCAGTGCGGAGCAGGCCGACTGCCGGAGAAAACGGCGGCGGGTGGCGAGGAGGTCACGATCATTCTTTTTCATGGATTCAAAAAGGTTCGATGTTTTACAGAAAGGGCAGACTATTTCTGGGTGAGGAACTCCGGCGAGGTGATGAGGAGGTACAGCAGTTCCTTCACGCGCACCGCCGTGGCGGTGCCTGCGGCGAGCGAAGCCCCGGAGTCGATGATGATGCTGCGTGGGTTTGGTGCCGGTGCAGTGGCGTAGCGGGCCTTGAGGTTGCCGGAGGTCAGCACCAGATCGAACTGGTCCAGCACTGTCGTCAACGCCTGGGGCACCGTCTTGCCCGCCGTGATCTCCGCATCATAGAGGGTTTCATACGCAGAGCGGTCCAGCCGGACATTGTCATCCAGCGCCACCGTGGCCCCCACGAGCGGGTCCACATTCTGGCCATTGTTCACCTGGGCCACTGTGTAGTGGTAGTTGATCGCCTGGATCACACTCGTTTCCGTACTGAGTTGCAGTTCTGGCGCGACCAGTCCTGCCGCAGCAAGCGCGCCACCGGGGCTGAAGCCCGGCAGAAACCAGTTGAACACACTGGGTGCGCTTTGCGGTGTCTGGCCCAGTCGGGTGTCCGTGTTGTGATACCGCAGCAACGTTGCCCCCGCCGGGAAGTTGTTGAGCTGAGCCGCAGGATAGCCGTGGCTGGACAGAGTGCTCAATGGCAGGTCCGAATAAGCCCCCAGGGCCCGCAGCAGATGCGTGTAGCGGATGATGGGCTCCTTGGGTTTGCCATAGCCGACATTCCCCACGACATCCAGGCTGCGAGCCTCGTAGTCCAGCAGGATGGCTTTGACCACCGCCTTCAGATCTCCGCGTACGCCAGAGCCATTGTTCTCAAACTTCTGGGCGACACGGTAGACGTAGCCGGCGCTTGGGTTCGAGGTGACAAGTCTCTGGATGAGAAGGTGGCTGATAAACGGCGCCACGTTGGGATGGGCGGCGATGATGTTCAATGCCGCCGTAAGATCCTGCTGACCGTTGAGGCCAGCGGCGATGTTGCTCCCCAGCACCGTTTTGGCAGCCGTGTCGTGGTAGGCGGCGAAGTTCTTCAGCGGATTCGTCCAGGAAGCCTGGAAGTAGGCAGGACCATTGCCCTGGCCAAAGGCAGTGTTGTCCACCACGGGATAGCCTTGGGCAGCTGTGCCATGTTTCTTGCTGAAGCTCCAGCCAGTGAAGACACGAGCCAGGTTGGTGATGTCGTCATTGGAGTAGGTCTGAATGGGCAGACCGTCGGGTCCCAGCTTCAAGCTGCCGTCCAGGTGCCGGTGCACCAGACCGATGGAGAACAGTTGCAGGATCTCCCGGGCATAGTTTTCATCCGGGCTCACGAGAACGTTGCCGTTCCCATCCAGGATGGCCTTCTGGTTCTGCAGATGGCTCAGGTACTTGCCCATGATGGGGCTCTTGCTCACATTCTCCAGCAGCGTGCGATAGCTCCCGTCGGCGCCCTGCGTCAGCAGGTCGTAGTAGTTCGCCAGACCATAATGCTTGGTGCGGACAATGTTGAGCTCATCAGACGTGACGAAGACCTCACTCAGAGCAAAGCCCAGTCTCTGGCGGAGCTGATCGTGGGCTTTGGTGGCGATGGTCCACCATCCGCGACGCCGGTTGTTGTGGCGTGGCTCGTCATTGTTGGTGAAGTTCGTCGGACTGCTGCCGCGCAGTGTCCACTCATGGGTGTCCGCAGCTTCGGTGTAAGCCAGCAGACTCGTCGCATCCAGGGCAAGTTGGGCATTGATCCACGCTTCATAGGCGGCGATGCGATTGCCACTGTGAGTCGTAGTGACCTGGTTCACCAGCGCATCGATTTCAGCCTTGGTCGGGCCAAAGGTTGCCTGCGTGAGGAAGCGGGCCACGTCGCGGGACAGGGCATCGCCCGTCAGCGCTGGGATGGCCGGCGCCACCGGCGGTGGCGTGAACGTGCTGGATCCCGTCTGACGAGCCGCGATGCCGGTAATCTCTCCCCCAGGATAGCTGCCGGTCCCAATGTTCAGGTACACCCATTTGCCGCCAGCCTGGTACAAGGCATCAACAATGTTCTGCCCAGTCAGTGCACCCACGGGCACGATCGTCCAGGTCTCGTTCGTCACCTGACCAATCGGCAGCGTGGGCCGCAGCTCCGGCCCCACCCCTGAGGTCACTCCGTAGCGGATGTAGGCGTTGGTCTGGTTCGAGGTCAGACCACTGAAGCTGAGGTTCACACGGGCCGCATTGCGGGGGCCGTTGAGGTACAGGGTCGCGAAACCCGAGGCATAGGTCTGCGCTGCACCCTGACGTCCCAGGAAGGCAACGAAGAGCTCTTCATTCGCAGGAATGGCTGTGGCATCGTTCAGCTTGATGCTCGTGCTCGTCGTACCTCCCAAGGTGTAGGAAGCTCCTGGAGTCACGGTCAAGATCGCATCCTCCGGGTATTCTTTGGCCGTGTCTGCCACCGGTTCGAACACCACGTCCGCAGAGGCGGCGTTGAGACCGATGGTGACAGTGCCTGAGAGGGTGCCCCCGCCGCTTCCGGTGGTGGCATAGTCGGCCCCCGAGCTTCCCGGTACAGTGGCACGGCCTGACAGAGTGTAAGCGACCGTCACCGGCACAGTGCCTCCGGTGCGGCTCACCGTGATACGGGCGGGTATGCCTTCCTTCTCATATCCCTCACTCACAGTGGCAGCCACAGTGACGACGCCACCGGAATCAAATGTACCCGGATGGGTTCCGTAGGCATACTCATTGAGGTTCGTGATGCCGTCGCCATCCCCATCGAGCGTGGCATCCGCGGCATTGGCAGGATTGAGCCCCACCGAAGTCTCCCAGGCATCGGGAAGCCCGTCTTCATCCAGATCCAAGGCCCCTGACACCGTCAGATACCCGATGCTTTCTCCAGCGTGCGTGGTCTCCGCATTGGCAGAGGTTTCCTCCTGAACCCGCAGGTCAACTTTGGACGGAGCAAGGCTGCGCTGACGCACGACCACGGGATCCACTTCGTTGAGCGTCTGGGAGTCGGCGATCACAAAGGGGTCAGCCAGCTTCCGCGCAAAGTTGACTGCACTGAAAGTGCTGGTGACGCTCGCTGCCGTCGCTGCGGCCTCCACCACAAACTGGCTGGTGACGATGCGTCCACTCCCCTTTTCAATGGCCACGAAGTGCACACCTTCACCTGCATGGGTCTGGTTGGCAGCTTCCTCCTCCTGAAGGCGCACAGAGAATCCACTCGCAGTGATGCCGCTGAGCCGGGCCACGACAGCACTGGCCTCATTGGTGGTCACGACTTGCCCTAACACCACAGGGGCCAGCGGGAAGGCTTCTGCAAAAGTCTTGGCGGCGACGGCCTGGGTGACACCCGTGGTCCTGCCAAACTGCCAGCGCAGTCCACCGATCAGATAGGTCCCCTCCTCAGCCACCAAATAGTGCACCGTCTCAGTGCCGTGGGTACCATCGGCAGAATCCCACTCATCAAATTGCCACTGAAGGCCCGTGCTCGTGACATTGCGCACTCGAACGCGCACTGGATCACCACCGTTCTGAGTGGCCGGTCCAAAGACCACCACGGGATTCGTATAGCTACGGGCAAATGTCTCAGTGAACCAAGTGGTGCTGTTGGTCTGGCTTTGCGTGACTTCGACCAGATCCAGCTTGGAACGCAACTCACCAGTGCTCTCCGAGAACACCAGATAACCGACATCCTCTGCCCCATGATTGACTTCCGCGTCGGCTGACTGCTCCTCTTCCAGGAAGATTTCAACCCCGGTCGCTCCGAGATTCCGCCGCCGGATGGCAACGGGGTCCGTACCGTTCACTGTCTGCGCCTGGGCGAAGAACTGAGGCTGACGGTGGGAACCCGTGAAGAGCACGGAAGCCCAGGCCTGGGTCACACTGGCTCCCGTGCGTGCCACTTGAAAAGGCGCACCATCCGCCGTGCCAGTGCCGGGGGTGATGGCAATCCAGCCGACCGACTCGCCTAACAAGGCCGCCGTGTCCGACTCCTGTGTGATGAGTTTAAGCTCAAAGTTCGAGGTGGTAACCAGCCGCACCCGGGAGGTGACGGCCTTGCTGTTTACCGCGCTCTCCACCTGGGCCAGAACCACCGGAGCGGCGGCAAAAGCGGAGCTGTAGGCCACCGTCGAAGCACTCTTCGTGATACCCGACGACCGCCCGGCCTGCCAGGTGAGCCCCCCAATGGTGTGAACGCCTGCCTCCAGCGCCAGGTAGTTCAACGTCTCTGCTCCGTGGACCCCGTCCAGGTAGTCCCACTCGTCCAACTGGTACTGAAAGCCAGTGGCAGTGACATTGCGAACCCGCGTCGTGATCGCCTGGGCGTCTGACTGGGTAGGCGTACCCAGCACCACCACCGGGGGCGCCGTAAAGGGCGTGGTAAAACTCACACTGTGCCAGGTGCTGGCTGTGGCTTGGGCGTTGGAAAGAACCCCGGACTCATACTTGGGTGCAGCCACAGCAAGAGATGCCAGGCCGGTGGAAAAGACGACAGGTAACCATGCGGCAAAGCGCCGCCGAAAATTTTGGGAGATCATAAGAGGGAGCGTGCATTGACCCCCGGTCGCAAAAAACGGAAAACGTCTCGTAGCCGCGACCGGGATGGAATAGGGCGATGACTGATCTCGCGCGGTGATGTTGGCGCGAATCTGTCAGAGGAAGCCGCCGTAAGGAATGCGGTAGGCAGAAGGGGCTGGTGACCTCCAGACTTCTGGTCGGACCGACTTCGTCATTGCCTCAGCTAATCGCTGGGCAATTCAAAGCTATTTGTGATTTATAGCGGCACCAATCCACATCGGCAAGATAGGAATTGAAAAAAGTTTGGCCACCCATTATTTCTGAGCCGTTATTTTCATCCATCCCTTGCCTAAAGAAATGGACGCTTGCCCTACCCGGGCGGCAGCGGCTCGTTGAAGCAGATGCGATTGCCGAAGGGATCAGTGATGGTCAAAGTCCTCGCATTCCACGGAGCCATCTCCACCTCGGGACTCATGAACGGATTGGGCCGGCTGGAGAGCTCCATATGCAAACCCTGCACGTCATCCGTGTTGACCAGGATCTTCGCTCCAGGCGAACAGTCCCCATAGTGCTCCGTGAGATGCAAGACCAACGCTCCCCGGAAGACTTGAAGGTAGTGGGGACTCTCCGGAGTGAACTGGTGCTCCCACTCAACCGTGAATCCGAGCCAGTCCAAGTAAAATGCCAGAGCGAGTTTGCGATCAAAGATGCGGAAAAGCGGAATGGGGGGTTGAAAGGTCACATTCCGAAATCGCTGTGCCGAAGAAAAACTTTCACCCAATACCTATCCTTCTCGCTCAGCTTCTCCAACACGCCATACTTTCAATCCATTTATCTCTCCATCACTCCGAAGCTCTTCCCCGAAGGGGGTACTGCTTCAAGCCCAAGGTTGGACGAGCTTCCAGCGAGTCCACCTTGGGTACGCCTAGACGCGCTCTACTCCGAAGGAGTTGCTGCGGTCTCCCCCTGCGGCACCCAAGTTCCTTGGCAGGCACTAGCTGAAGCGTCTGCAATCTTCGTCTATTCACCCTTCAGAACCTGGATTGTTTGGCTATGGTTGCCAAAGTCACAACCAGCTCAAGTGTATCAACCGGTTTGGGAAGAAGAATTTGAAAACCTGCACAGAGCGCACGGATGCGGTCCTCGACCCTCGTGTAGGCAGTAAGGGCAACAGCCGGAATTTTTCCACCTCTTTGAGATGGCCGGGAACGGATTTCCTCGATAAGCGTGTACCCGTCCTTCTCGGGCATGCCAATGTCGCTGACAAGCAGGTCGGGCATGGCAAGGTCAATTCGCGCAAAACATTCATCCGCAGAACCAGCCGTTGTAACCACGGCACCCGCTTTTGAAAGCGCCCTTGCAATTAAATCGCGGGAGTCTCCGTCGTCGTCCACTACCAAGACGGAGATTCCATCAAGCCGTGGAAGCGGCAGAGCCGCAGTACCTTGGAGTTCTTTGGAAAAACTGCGAAAGCCTGGCGATTGCTCGTCTTTAAGGGCTGCAACGGGAAGCAAGACCGCGAAGGTTGAACCCCGCCCAGCTCCCGGGCTCTTTGCAAAAACAGTGCCGCCGTGCAGTTCGGTCAGATGCTTCACGATGGCAAGCCCCAGGCCAAGGCCACTGTGAGATCTGGTGGAAGAAGCATCTGCCTGCCGGAACCTGTCAAAAACATGCGGAAGAAATTCTGCGTTGATCCCAATTCCGTTGTCCGAAACGCATACCTCGAAATGGGAATTAACCCTTTGCAGAATGACTTCGACACGCCCGCCTCGTGGTGTGAACTTGATGGCGTTGCTGAGGATATTCCAGAAAATCTGCTGGAGCCTCTGCGGATCCCCGGAAACCGGCTTGGAAAGTTCATCTAAAACCGCGTGCATTTTAATACCCTTGGCATTTGCAGCAGGACGCACGGTTTCCATTGCAGCTTCAAGAACGGGAGCGAGTTCCACCCTCTGCACATCGAGGCGGACCTTTCCCGATAATATCCGGTTCATATCGAGCAAGTCCTCGATGATGCGTTGCTGGGACTGCGCATTCCTGTCGATGATGCGCAACCCCTCCCTTGTTTCCGCAGGGTCAGCATCTTCGGCAAGCAGTAGCTGCACCCACCCCAGGATAGATTGCAAAGGGGTCCGAAGTTCGTGTGAGAGCGTGGCAAGAAATTCATCTTTCATCCGGCTCTGCCGCGCGGCCTCCTCTGTAGCTCGCGCTAAAGCCTCTATGGCTGACTTTTGCAAAGTGATGTCCCGCGCAATTTTCGACGCTCCGACGATTTGACCATCAGCATTTCTGACCGGCGAGATCGTGAGGGATATCTCGACCACAGTTCCATCTTTTCTCACTCGTTTGGTCTCGAAATGATCTACGCGCTCCCCGCGTTTCAACTGCTCCAAAATCATCGGTTCCTCCTCCTGGCGATCCTTGGGAATCAGCAATGAAACATGCTTGCCCACCATCTCAGCGGAAGCATAGCCGAAAATTCGTTCAGCACCCCGGTTCCATGTGGTGATGAAACCATTCAGATCTTTGGAAATGATCGCATCATCCGAGGAATCGACGATTGCCGAAAGAAAATGTTCCGGACTCAAAAATCCAAGAGGGAGTAGAGACGAGGTGTCGCTCATATACAATGCATCCGGGTGTCTGTTGACCCGTTCAAAGCAGAATAACCACGAGCGAGTATCTAAACATGAATCGCGCAGACTGCACCTTCTGGCCGCTCCACTATCGTAGTGCGCGCTGTTCCAAAATATGAACCGACTATTGTCGGGCGATTGCGCAGAACCCTGACCGATGCCCTACCACACCGTCCTTAACCTGCCGGTTCGCACCTGCAACTCAATACCGTCGACGCTATCCAGCCTTACCTCGCATTCCTCGCATTTGGCTACAGTGCAACGGCAGGCTGAAATTGTACTACCGGCGCACCACATCAAGCCAGGCTGCTCAGCTGCGGGCGCCGCTTCCGGCAGGACGCTCCGCTGCGCTGCACTTTACCCATTCCGACTTTACCCTCGTGCGCCCTGGGGTACCCCAGGCACAGGCAAAAAAAGCTCTCAATTCCCTCAGCAAATGCACTGCGAACGGCAGACCTATTGATTATCTTCTAATTCATTTTCCTCGTCCCTCGAATCTGCTTCGCGTTCCCGGACAGCGCTCTTGTCGAGCCAGATTTTCGCTACCAATAGGAGGAGGCCAACAATGAGAAGAACCAGGATTCCGGTGTCCATAGGGGGGGGTTCTCTTTAGCTGCCTATTTTGGGAAGAGATCAGAAGCCTTACTTCTTGGCCTCGGGCTCTTTCAAGAACTCCACCGCACCGGTATCAAGGTCATAGTGGGCTCCAACAACTTTGACTTTTCCGGCTTCCACTCTCTCCTTCAAGAATGGACCCGACTCCTGAAGAGCGTGCACCACGTTGATGACATTCGCTTTGCAGGTTGTTTCCGCATCAGCATTGCTCGTGGCATCCACGGCTGGGCGGATGGCCTTCACGAGAGACTGAATGTGGCCGGGAGCTTCGGCATGGGCTGCAATGGTTTCGCGGGCGGCCTTCACAGCGCCGCAGCGCTCATGGCCCAGGACAACGATCAGCGGTGCACCGAGGTGCTCGACGGCGTATTCGATGCTGCCAAGAAGCTCGTCGCTGAGGACGTTGCCAGCCACGCGGACAACGAAGAGATCGCCAAGGCCCTGGTCGAAGAGAACCTCAGGAGAGGTGCGGGAGTCGGCGCAACCCAGCACAATCGCGAAAGGATGCTGGCCGGTGGCGAGGGTGGTGCGCCACTGTACAGTCTGGTGAGGGTGCTCCACTTTGTTGCTCACAAAGTGCTCATTGCCAGTCTTCAAGCGTGCAAGGGCTTCAGCGGGAGTGGCGGCGGCTTCTTCCGCGGCATGAGGGGCAGCAGGCTCAGCGGACTGGCCGACAGTGTACAAGGCTGCCACAAGAGCAGCGGCGATGGCGAAGCTATGGAATTTGAGTTTCATGTCAGTTTTGCTAGGGTGTTACCTGAGGAGAAAAACGGGGCGGGCGAGGCGACCTCGCCATCTCAGGTATACACCAGCTTCTTTTTCATCGAAGTCGCATTGTGACAGTATTGTGTGACAATTTCTTACCGCACCATTAACGAATCTTAATCAATCCGCCCCGGCAGACGAGCGCCGCTCGCAGGTCGCTTCGTCAGAGAATCGCCCAAATCGTCCCGCATCCCTTCCGCCAGCTTCTGCAGACGCTCCATGATTTCCGGATGTTGTCCGGCCACATCGGTCTTCTCTCCAAGATCAGATTCGACATGGTAGAGTTCCAGTTTCTCAACTTTCCCCTGCTCGTACTTCGCAGGCATGCCATTCTCCCCGCCAGCACGGCCGTTGAGGGTACGGTAGGCATGAGGAAAGTACAGCTTCCAGGGCCCGGACATGACCGCCTGCAGTTCATTGTCATTGTAGTAGAAGAAGTAGGCATCATGAGGGCTTTTGGCTCCGGCCTGGGCCGACAGCAACGGCCAGATGTCTCGACCGTCGATCTTTGACTCCGGCAACCTGGCCTTCGCCAGTCCAGCAATGGTGGGCAGCAGGTCAATGGTCATCGCGGGCTCCTTGACGATGTTTCCTGCCGGGATCTTGCCGGGCCAGCGCGCGACAAACGGCTCCCGCACACCCCCTTCCCACACCGTCCCCTTGCCCTCGCGCAAGGGACCAGGAGATCCTCCGTGCGAGCCGTAGCTCAACCAGGGGCCATTGTCCGAGGTGAAGATCACGAGGGTGTTGTCATCCAAACCCTGCTCTTTGAGTGTCCGCAACACCTCTCCCACCGACCAGTCTATTTCCTCGATCACATCCCCATAGACGCCACCTTCCGACTTCCCCTGGTACTTGTCGCTCACATACAGGGGCACATGGGGCATGCTGTGGGCCAGATAGAGGAAGAACGGCGACTCTTTGTGACCTTTGATGAAGTTCACCGCCCTTTGCGTATACCAGGTGGTGAGCCGAGTCTGCTCCACCGCCGAGACTTCCGGCAGCGCGACTTGATCGCCATCGATCAGGGGCAGGGATGGATACATCCGTCCCTGCTGCTTTTGCCCAGCGGTGCGGTTGAGCACCTCCGGATGAAGCGGCCACATGTCGTTGGAATAGGGCAGCCCAAGATATTCATCGAACCCATGGTGAGTGGGCAGGAATTGGGGGGCATCTCCCAGGTGCCATTTGCCGAATGCCGCCGTGGCATAGCCCTGCGGCTTCAGCACCTCAGCGAGAGTCATCTCGTTCTCACTGATCCCCACCTTCGCCCCTGGCCCCAAGGCCCCGCGTATGCCCACGCGGTTGGGGTAGCACCCCGTCATCAATGCCATGCGTGAGGCGGAGCACACGGGCTGGGCCACGTAGAAGCGCTCAAACCGAACACCTTCGGCCGCCATCCGGTCCAGATGAGGGGTCTTCCACTTGCGCGCACCGTAGGTGCCAAGGTCACCATAGCCCATGTCATCGGCGAAGATGACAACCACATTGGGAGGCGCCGCTGTCGTACCTGTCGCGGCAGGCAACGTGCCGGCAGTCACCAAAGACAACACGGCACCAGGAAGGAGATTTCGCAGTTTCATGGAAGAGGGAAAAAATCGGAAGGCAGTCCCAATCAATGTCCGCTAGTCGGCATCTGGGTTGTTTTTCCCGCCCTTCTTGCCCCCTTTGGCGGCCCTTGCCGTTTCCGGTGCGTGAGGCGTCGGCATCGGAGCATTCACCTCTTTCCGCCATGCGACGAGACGATCATGCAGGGCCTTCGTGCGCTCTGGCTCCTGAGTGGCAAGGTTGGTCTTTTCTCCCAGGTCATTGGCGAGGTTGTAGAGCTCAAGACGACCGCCTTCAAAGAACTCGATGAGCTTCCAGTTACCCTGGTGAAT
>JBGGMQ010000037.1:0-2546 GCA_041287975.1 Verrucomicrobium sp.
GGGAGATCTTCTCCGATGACTTTGCCAAGGACGGTTTTGGCAAACGCTGGGGCCACTACAAGAGTGGCAGTGTCGTGAAAGACGGCGTGCTGACCGGCATCACTCCTGAAGGATCGGACCACTCCGCCGTGGACAACGTCGTCATCGATCCAGAGCGTGACATTGAGGTCAATGTGAAGTTTCGCTATGCGAGCGACAAGGCCAAGAGCTTCAACCTCTGGCTGGACGACAAGGGCTTCAAAGGCTCCCACGCGGGACACATCTGCAACGTCAACGTGAGCCCGACAGGCGTGTCGATCGGCGATGCCAAGACCGGCAACTTCCGCAATGACATCTACGCCAAGAAGAAGACGCCTGAAGGTCTTAGCGCAGAGGACAAGGAACTGCTGAAGAGCAAGAACAAGAGCTTCCCTGTGAAACTGACCTTGCAGGACTGGCACACGCTCACAGTTCGCACCAAAGGCGACGAGATCGAAGTGCTGCTGGATGGCAAAGCCGTGGGATCATTCAAATCCGAAGGCATCGCTCATGATAGCAAGACCCTGGTGAGCCTGACCACGAATGCCGTGGATGTGCAGTATGATGATTTCAGCATCAAGGGTGCGGCAAAGAAGTAGTTTTCGGAGCTGAGATCAGCACCCATCAGCATGTCGGAATCGAATGGATGATGGGTGCTGTTGTATCTCCATGAACCCGAATGGTTCGCCACGAGTAGCCATGGGTCGACCGAGCGAAGCGAGGACTACCCATGGTCCAATTGGGAGCGTCCTCTACCGCGGAGCGGTAGGCCTCAAGCAACCTCCGACTGGAGACAACCGTGCAAACTGCAACGCAATAGGCCTATCGCTCCGCGGTAGCATCATTGGCGTTCGCACCATGGGTTTCGCTCGTTTCACTCGCTGCACCCATGGCTATTCATGTTGAACCCTCCGGGTTCGAACGCAGGCGGGTACTTTACCATTCCTTTCCTCCAAACCCTCATCTTGTTAATCTCTCAAAAATCTTGTCAATCCTGTCTAAAAAAGGCGTCACCCCGCCCAAGGCAGCGTGGCAAATTCAGGCTCCAGATTGTGAGCGCGGACCCAGCCGGTGAAGCCGCTTTCGGTGCGGATGAGGTACCACTGGCGACCCATGGTTTCGATGTCGTCGCCGGGTTTTGCAGAGGAAGGATCCCAGAGCAACACGTGGAACTTGCTGTCCTTGCGGGTGTTGGCGAGAACGGTCTTTGCATCCCGAGTTTGATAAACCGGGAAGGATGCCACCACCGTGCCTTCGATGCCTGAAGTTTGCTCAATGCCAAGGGAGTAAAATTCCTGGGGCAGCAACGTCAGGGTGAGGTCCTTGCCGAACACATACTTGTCCGTCTTCATCCAGAAGCCCATCCAGGCGGTGGCGACGAGAGTGCCATTTCCTGGAACCTTGAGGTCCCCCTGCCCTTTGACCTTGCCCACTTGTTTGAGCTCGCCGTTCACCATGGCAAAGAAGCAGCGGACGAGGTAATCGCTGTCCCCTTCTGCGGTCACTTCCAAAACCTTGGCGGGCTGGTCACCGAAAGCGCGATGCGCTTCCAGTGAGACGGTGAAACCCGTGAAATCCTTGCCTAACGGTATGGAAGCTTTGCCCGCTTTGAGCACTGCGGACTCAAAGTCTGCATCGGGATTCGAGCGGCTCAGCTCCACGGTGTACGTCTGCGTCTGCCCGTTCCCTTCCAGATCTACAGAGAGCTTGGGCGGCGGTTCCAGTGCCAGCAAAGATGACGACGTGCCTGCTACAAGACAAAGAATAGCAGCGCAGAAAGAAGACTGGCGGTGGAGCTTCATGGAGGACGGATTGAACTAACTCTTCGCTCTCTTCTTTTTTTTTTTTTTTTTCTTTGTGACCGTCTTTTTCTTCTTTGTCACTTTAGTCGCGGCGGCCACGGGCTCGGTTTCTTGCACCGGCAGGACGTCATCCATGGCGGGGAGATCGAAGGAAATGCCGAACACATCCGCCAAATCCACGCTGGCAAGCACTCCCTCACCCCCACTCATCTCAGGAGTCGTCAGGACGTTGATGGCATCGACGGCATCGCTTCCGATCAGTTCCCCGGCATCCACTCCACGCAGTGTGAAGAGGAGGCCGGGCTCATCATCGAGGCGCACACTCACTCCATAAAGCGTGGCAGCGGCGTGCTTGCAAAGGCCCGCATAATCCGGGCAGGAGCAGACGATCTGGATCTCCTTTGGCGAGGGGAACAGGCCTTCCTTCGGGCTCGTCACATGGGCCATGATGTCATCGCTCAACTTCCCGCCCAGCAGTTCGACGAGCGATCCAATCCGGCCCGAGCAATCCTTCTTGAGCGCTGTCCACCGACTCTGTGAAAGCGGCTTGATGGAGATGCGCACCTCGTAAAGCTCTGAACCCTGCACCGTGCTGGTCACCTCTCCCTTGCCGATTTCCAGATCCAGCACGCAGCTCTGGCGAAGATAAGTCCTACCGCGGGGCAGGCGATTTTCATAGTCGCTGTAGGCCTCAAGATTGCGGTTCCAAGCCTTGCCCCAGAAGGT
>JBGGMQ010000038.1:0-3661 GCA_041287975.1 Verrucomicrobium sp.
ATTGATCTGGAGCTTCAACTCCGCGTGGCGACGCTCATCATCTCCATCGTAGACGAACATGGACGGTGCCGGAATGTTGGAGGTGTAAACCGTGTACAGGCCGCACTCGTCGATGTTGTTGAGGAAGGCTGAAAAGCTGTAGTAATCCTTCGTGCTGATCGGGTCATACTTGTGATCATGGCAGCGGGCGCACTCCATGGAGAGCCCCAGGAAGGCGATCGAGTTGGTGTGGACCCGGTCCGCCACGATGTCCTGGCGGAACTCTTCTTCATTGCTGCCCGCCTCGTTGGATTGCTGCGGAAGCCGGTTGAAAGCCGTCGCCAGGTACATGTCCTGCGTGGGTGCGGGCAACATGTCTCCTGCGGTCTGCCAGAGGACAAACTTGTCATAGGGCAGGTTGTCATTGAAGGCCCGGATCACCCAGTCCCGGTAGGGCCAAGTCAGGGAGTCATGATCCTCATGGCGTCCGTAGGTGTCGGCAAAGCGGGCCACGTCCAGCCAGTCCACCGCCATCCGCTCGCCGTAGGCACTGGAGGAAAGGAGCCGGTCCACCACCTTCTCAAAGGCATTGGAGGCATCATCCGCGAGAAACTGGTCGAGTTCGCCCAAAGTCGGCGGGAGCCCCGTGAGATCAAACGTCACCCGCCGCAGCCACTCCTCGCGAGTCGCAGGCTTGGCCTGGGAAAGCCCCGCCGTCTTCAAGCGGTCCACCACAAAAGCGTCGATCGAGTTCTCAATGACCACCTTGCGGTCAGTAATCTCCGGCACCGCCACCTGAGCCACCGGGATGAAGGACCAGTGCTTCTCATACTCTGCCCCTTCCGTGATCCAGCGCTTCAGGATGGCGACCTGTTCCGCTGTGAGGATCTTGTTCTCCTTGGGCGGAGGCATGATCTCATCCGTGTCATGCGTCAGGAGCCTTTCGATGAACGAACTTTCATCTGGCTTGCCAGGTACAATCACCTTGTTTTGCAGGGCACTTTCCCGCACATCCAGGCGCAATTTTGCCTTCCGCTGCTTCTCATCCTGGCCATGGCATTTCAGACAGTTCTCCGCCAGAATCGGTTGAATCTGAAAGTTATAGCTAACTTTGTCCGCAGCCGAAACCACGATGGGACCGAACAATCCGGTCAAGATGAGAGGGGCTAATGAGCGGGGGAGCATCATGAAATCCGGGCAAAAAAGTATCGCTGGACGCTAGTCTCGGAAGGCCAAAGTTCAAGCAGCAAGCCTGCCATGCCCCGACTCCGTAGCCTCCTGACCCCAGCCAACTTTTTTCGCGTCGTCCTGCTAATCGTCTGCATTCAGGCTGTGGGTCACTTGAGGAATGAAAAACCCCCATGGAAGTCTGCCTGGGGTCGCCACAGAGCCGAGGGAGTAGACCCCAGCTTCCGGGAGCATTTGGCGACTGGCCTCTGGGCTGGGGCCGTGGCACGTTTGGGATTTGGCGCGACGTTGCTCGTGCTTTCCCTGGCTTGGGGTCGACAGGGCAGCTCGCCAGCAGCCAAGGGGCAATCCGGGGATGTGATCGTACCCTCACATCGTCCGCTCGGTGCTGCCCTCTCTGCACCCACCTGCCCCTCCCCCCTGCTCTACTACAGCCTGCTGGGAGCTTTGCTGGCGGGGGCTCTGGCGATGCGCCTCCCACGGCTCACCCACTCCTTCTGGGGGGATGAGGAGGACTCCATGGCCACCTACATCCACGGCATGTACAAACCGACCAAGAAGAAGGACCGGCAGGGAGCGGTCTACTTCGAGCCACCTCTCTGGGCCCAGACTTTCTACAGTGCCCGGCATGGTCCGAACAATCACGTGCTCTTCAGCGTGACCAGCCGGCTCTCTCTGGAGGCGTGGCGCAAGCTCACGAAGCACAAAAACACGGAGTTCACCGAGTGGGTAGCCCGCCTGCCCTCCCTGGTCGCCGGACTGGCATCGCTGGCAGGGTTGGCCCTCCTCCTGCGTCGCTGGGGTGTGCCGTGGCTTGGTCTGCTCGCGGCTCTCTTCATGGCCATCCATCCCTGGCACGTGCGGTATTCGGTGGAGGCGCGTGGCTATGCCCTGGCGCTGGCATTTTACCCCTTCCTGCTCATCGCGCTTACTAACGCCCTGGATTTCGGCCGATGGCGCTCCTGGCTCGCCTACGGGCTCTTCCAGTTCCTCATCATGTACTCCTGGGCGGGCTCAGCCTACCTGCTGGTCATGCTGAACCTCGTCGTGGCAGTGATGGCACTCCGCAGCCAGCAGCGCTGGCCACAACTCGTGCGATGGACCACCGTCAACCTCGCAGCCGCCGGTGCCTTCATCTCGCTCTATGCTCCGCATGTGCCCCAGATCATCGAGGCCAAAAAGCGGCTGCTCTGGCTGAAGGGCCTGCCCATGGATGCGGCGTGGTTCCACAATCTGCTTGCCGAACCCTTCAGTGGCATCCCCTACCACAAGGGCGATGTGACCAACCCCGGAGAGATCTCCTGGCAGGGTCTTTGGAGTGAGTCACCCGCCCTCACCAGTGCCGGATTCAGCCTTGTGCTTCTAGCGTTCCTCGCCGGTCTGCCTCGCCTGTGGAGGCATCACCGCGGCCAGGCCTGCCTTGTCTTCAGCGCCTTTGTCGCCGCCATCGTCTGCACCTTGCACTTCAAATTCGGCATCGGCGATGAATTGCGCTCCTGGTATCTCATCTTCATCCTGCCTGCCCTCAGCATCACGGTGGCCTTTGGCCTGCAGGGCATCACATCCGGCCTGCTCTTGCTCTGGCGCAAGCCACTGGGCTCAAAGTGGCAAGCCGCTCATGCCACCGCAGCCCTGGCATTGATCGCAGTCATTGCGGCATCCTGGTGGACCATGAATCGCAGTTTGATGCTGGTGCCATTTGAAGACTACCGCGGCGTCATGGCCGCCTCACGCGACCAGCATGAGAAGTTCGCGGTAAAAGCGAAGTCCAACGTCCTCATGTGCTGGCTCTGGCGCTATGCACCCATGTATGATCCGCGCGGGGAAATCCACATCCACACTGGCGAGGCCATGCGCAGCAGCATGGCTGAAATGAAAGCCAGCAACGGCGAACTCTATGTCGTGCTCGGATTCCGCTCCCTCGCCCGCTCGCTCAATGCCGAAGTTCTCGCCATGCTGGAGAACCCCGATCTCTTTGAAAAGGTCGCCCACTTCCCCTCCCGGCATTCCATTCAGATGATGGAAGTCTATCGGATGAGGAAGGAGGGCAAATAATTATGAATTAGGAATGAGAAATTATGAATGAACTTCGGACCGGAACGCGCGTTGTCAGTGCCAGTGCATTTCGCATTCATAATTCATAATTCATAATTTTTAGTAAGTTGTTGTTCTCGAGTTGAAGGGATCAATCAACACGGCGCGAAAGTTGTCGGCAGGAACTCCGGCATCGGATGAAGGCGGGCCATGTTCGGCGATGAAGACCACTGACCATGTTCGATTGGTTTCACTCCATTTCAGGGAGTTGGACCCATTGGGGCGGATCTCAATTTCCAGGTAGCGGTAGTTGTGGCCCACGCCGGCCCCTAGCAGGGGATCCTTGGTCGAGTCAGCCGTCTGGACCCTCTGAGTGAGTGCGGCCGTGTCGAAGATGGTCGAGAACTGGCTGTCATCATCGATGATCACGCCGCTTTCCATCCGATGCATCTCGGCAACG
>JBGGMQ010000039.1:0-3386 GCA_041287975.1 Verrucomicrobium sp.
ATCTCCTTCGTCTCGCCGTTGCGCTGGACCACGATCGTGGTCTCCACACCGATCTTCAGCTCACCCATGATGTAGGTGTAGTCATAGATGTTCTGAATGTCCTTGCTGCCGAGCTTGATGATGATGTCTCCGGCCTGGACCCCAGCCTTGGCAGCAGGGCCCACGGGAGAGACGCCGCTGAGCTTCACCCCTTTGATGTCGCCTTGGGCGTAGTCAGGGATGGTGCCTAGGTACACGCGCAATCCCGTGCGGGTGCCCTGGTTCTTGGGGGCCTCCATGGCGATGTAGTCCGGCACCTCATGCGTGGTGGCCAGGGAGCGCGCCACGAGGCCCATGAACTTCGAGATCTGCGCCGCCTTCTCGTAGTTGACCTTGTCCGCCGTGTCTGAAGGCATGTGATAATCTTCATGCGCCCCGGTGAAGGCATTCAAGGTGGGAATACCTCGCGTGTAAAACGTCGTGGAATCTGTGGCCAGGTGAGCGTCCAACTGGGTGCTGATGGGCAGGCCCAGGGGCGCGTTGCGTTTCTCGATCTCCTTTGCCCACACGCTGCTGCTGCCCATGCCCTGGAGCACCAGGTTCTTGTTGAAGCGGCCGATCATGTCCATGTTCAGGCACGCCGCCAGCATACCCGTCAGCTTGGCATTGGCATCCCCCTTGATCATCTTGGCCAGGCCCTCCACGAAGTGGCTGGAGCCCAGCAGACCCAGCTCCTCGCCCGACCAGGCGGCGAAGAGGATGTCCCGCTTCATGTCCAGCTTGCCCTGCTTCTTCAGATCCGCCAGCCACTGCGCGATCTCCATCATCCCAGCCGTGCCGGACGCGTTGTCGTCGGCACCGTGGTGAATCTTGCGGAGTTCGTCCCCTTTGGCGCGGGAGTTTGACCCGCCGGAAGTGCCCAGGTGGTCAATGTGCGCCCCGATCACCAGGGGCGGCGTGTGGAAGTCCGGCTCCGTGCCCTTGCACAGCATGCCCAGCACATTCCGCCCCGTCTTCTTCTCCTGCTTGATGGCGATGTTGACTCCTAATTTCCAGCCCTTGCAGTCGATCCCGCCCATGAGGTCGCCCTTGTCCAGTTTGTCCTGGAGCTCCTTCAAGGTCTTGCCAGCGCCGGACAGCAGCTTGTCGCCCACGGCATCCTTGATACTGATCGCCGCGATGCCGGAGTCCGCCATGGAGGCGTCAAAGGTAAGAGGAATCAACTGATCCACCACTTTGCTGTTCGGGCCGCTCACCACGAGGATGCCACGTGCGCCCTTTTCCCGGGCCTTCAGGGCTTTGAAGCGCAGGCTGGAGAAGGGCATCAATTCATTGCGCCGCTCCTGCGCGATGCCATCCGGCACATAGCGGAAGATGAGCACCCACTTGTCCTTCACGTCCAGGTGGGCGTAGCTGCTGTACGGGTCCAGCTTCTTGCCATCCGAGCCTGAGGCTCCATCGGGAGTCTCGATGCCGTAGCCGGCGAAAACAATGTCAGAAACGGGGATCTCCCCCGTCTTCGAGAAGGACATCGGCCGCCAGTCGTGGTCGGCCTCCAGCTCCGCCGTGCCGCCAGTTCCCTGCAATGCAAAGCGGTTGCCATCGCCGAGCGCCACACCCGCGGTGAATTCAAAGGTGTCATACCAGGAATTCTTGTCGCCAAAGGGCACCAGTCCCGCTCGAGTGAAGGCCTCTGCCACATACTCCGTCGCGAGCTTTTCTCCCTCAGTACCCGTCATGCGACCGCCCAGCTCATCACTCGCCAGGTAGGTCACATGTTGTTTCATATCCTCCGGGCGGATCTCCGCTGCCGTGGTGGCGAAGTCTGGCTTGTTCGCAGGAGTTGCCGCAACGGACTCGGCCGTCGCTCCTTTGCCCCCCAGGCCGAGAGCCTTGCGGGCCGCTTCATCATTCCAGTCTGCCAAATAGATCTGCGAGGCCCCGCCGGAGCCGCGACCGCTCGTCCAGCTCAGCTTCTTGCCATCAGGACTGAAGACGGGCAGCCCGTCGAACCCATCCGTCGTCGTCACCCGCACCGGCTCGTGTTTGCCGTCGGCATCCACCATGTACAGTTCGAAATTTGCGAACCCATTCACATTGTTCGTGAAGATCAGGTAGTCCCCGCTGGAGTGGAAATACGGCGCCCAGGACATCGCCCCCACCTTGGTGATCTGCTTCTGGTTGGAGCCATCCGCGTTCATCGTGTAGATCTCGGCGCTGTCCCCTTTTTCATTGAACCGCCGCCAGCAGATCTTCTTCCCGTCGTGGCTGAAGAAAGGGCCGCCATCGTAGCCGGGCGTGTTCGTCAGCCGCCTCACATCGGTGCCATCGGTGTTCATGGTGTAGATCTCCATGAAGTACTGCTTGTCGACTTTCAGCCGCTCCGCGTCCTCCTTGCTCAGCTCCTGGGCATAGGCGGCGCGGTTCGAGGCAAACACGACACGCTTCCCGTCCGGCGAGATGGCTCCCTCCGCGTCATAGCCCTCCTCCTTGGTCAGCTGCTGGAGGGACTTGTCCTTGAGTGAGTAAAGGAAGAGATCAAAGCGCTGGTCATAGTCCCAGGAGTAGCGACGCACCCGGTTGCTCTCGCGTTCCTTGTATTCCGCATCCTGCTTGGCCTTGGACTCCGCATCCAGGTGGGTGGAGGCATAGAGGATGTGGTCGTTGTCGGGATGAATCCACGCGCAGGTCGTCTTTCCCATGCCGGGGGAGACGCGCTCCTGGTCACCCGTCTCCAGATCCATCAGGTAGATCTGGTAGAAGGGGTTGCCCGGCTCCCGTTCACTCTGGAAGATCATCTTCGTGCCGTCCGCATTGAAATAACCTTCGCCAGAGCGCTTTCCTTCAAAGGTGAGCTGGCGGATGCCGCTAAGGTAGGTGGTTTCCGTGGCAGCGGGTGGCGCATCAGCCGCCGGCAGGGCGCTGGCAGCCAGTAACGGGAGAAGCAGGGCGGGAAAGGGGAGGTGCTTTTTCATGCTCATCAGGCGCGGGGAAAGAGAAAGTAGAATACGAAGAGACAACGGCGATCTACGGGATGTTTCAGAGTGGTTTCAGCGTTTTGTGCAACACGGGGCCAATGAGACGGGCCAGTTCCTCGTACCCAGTGGCGCTGAAATGGGTGCCATCGACCGTCAGTGCCAGCTTCCATAGGTCCTGTTCGTCCACCAAAGCAGCGTACGTCGGCAGATACGAAACACCCTCCGGCCATGAGGCCGCCGCCAACAGGGCATTTGTCGATTGGATGCGTTGTCGCAGCGCGCTTCTTGCCTCGATCCCGCTGGGAGGCAGGCCCAGTACTAGTACTTGCACGCCTGGCAGCTTGGCCCGCAGGGCGAGCACTCCTTTTTGGATCGCCCGCACGACCGACTGGGGGGCGTCCGGTGGCTCCATGCCCATGTTGTTTGTCC
>JBGGMQ010000040.1:0-2723 GCA_041287975.1 Verrucomicrobium sp.
TCCGATCTTTCCCGGGGTGGCGGCTCGTGCCTCGCCTGACCCTAGGCTCTTTTCTCAGACGCCGTTGGCGTCAATGCAGCAACAGATGATTAACAGACCATACCTGCAAAGCGTGACTGATCCTTAGCCTGACGCGTAGGCGCATTGCAGGACTGGCATTGGAAGACGTGGGTGACGCGCAGTCAGGCTAATGCCCTGACACTCCTCTGCCGGACCACAGAAAAAGGGAAATGAAGATCACCTTTCAAACATGCCTAATCACTTTCCCCGTGCCTTCATCCTACACTCTACCAAATCTCTTTCTTCGAACGATCAGCAGCACCCCTGCAATACCCACCAGCAAAACCCCGCTGGGTTCAGGCACTGGCGCGAAAGTCAGCGCCTGAAATCCCACATTGTAGTTGAACCCCCCGTCGTTGCGCAATCCACTGAGCGCAGCGGAAGTAGTGCCGGTGTAGACAAAGAACATTTCCGCGGACAGGTCCGTGCCAAGATTCCGTGATTGGTAAACATCCAGTGGGTTGACAGTTCCCTCGACCAGGAAAAATTTCTGCCACTGAGAAGTGGGGGGCCCTCCGGTGGATGTGAATCCACTTACAACGCCTGGTCTGATCGACAAGCCTCCTGAGGTGAGCGCCCAGTCAGAATCTGTAGGCACGGCGCTGGTTTCGAAAGAGAAATTGTAATTGGCATCATACTGTCCCGCCGCTGCTTCCTGGCGATTAAGGTTCAGTCCGTAACTGGGCCGGTTGATCAAATCGGCGAGTTGAAGCGCTGTCGTCCCAGGAGAAATGACGATTCCCAAATAGGCCCCGTTGTTACTCTCCGGCGTCAAAGAGTAGTCTACTGCGGACACATCTGCATAACTGAGTGGCGTTCCCGAAGTTTGTATGGCACCCAGGGAGAAGCTGACAGTGAAGGAACTGCCAAAGGGACTGTCAGCAGGGGAACCGACCAAATCATACTGAATGGTCGCCGTACGGGTCGTCGCCAGACTGGTAAAATCCGATGCCGCGTAGTTGGGAACATAGGTGACCTGCGCTTGCACCTGCAAGGAAGACACCGCCAGGAGAAGTACGAGAAGGAGACTTCCCGCGAACAGACTGCTTTTGTACATAAAGATGAAGATGAGCCGTTATGACAACTCTAATATTCCTCCCATGAAATAGAACTCAACTATGGTGCCACGAATCCGGCTAGAAATAAGGACAATTGTCACAATTGGATCGACGAACAGCGCGTAGGTAAGCCCAAACTGTGCAAATAGGGCTACCTTATGGTATGATGGAAAAGCTCATGGTGGTCGACTGGAAGAGCCAGCCATCTTCGTAGCGCACTCCTACGGCCCCCCGTGCGTGACCTCCTCCTCCAGCCTCCCATCGCAGGATTCGTGGTTCATCGTTTCGCCATGATGGATCTGCCGGGGGCTACAGCGTAGCGTGGATTGCCAATCGGCTCCGATGACGCTAAGGCAGAAGCCGGTCCTTTTTAGCGGCCCGATAAAAAACCCGACGGGCGTGATAAGAGCGGTGCCTCCCGACAAGATGAGTAGGTAAATTGGAAACTCCTCACCTATCCGCATACCCCCTGACCTGTGCATCAGGGCTGTGCATGCTACGGTCAAAATCCAGCCACCCTCCCCTTGTGCCGCGATCAATTGTTGTCCACCGGGCCAGATCAATCCGGCCATGCCAACTGATCCGAGTGGACAAACCAAACTGATCCCTATGAAAACATCATTGCTTCTCCTCACCGTTACCTTTGGTCTCGCCAGCGCCACAACCCTGCGGGCTGACGACGAAAAGACTGTCACGCAAACCAAGACGGTTACGAAGACTACCACATCCTCCGGCACAATCTCTGAATACGTGCCCGGCACCACCTTCATCGTCAAGGAAACCACCGGCCCCATCACCTACCGCTATGGGAACAAGGTCGTGTATGTGACCAAGAGCGGCAAGGCCATCCCTGAGACAGAGATCAAAACTCGCATTCGCGCCGGCATTCCTGTGACTGTCGACTACGACACCGAAGGCGAGACACGTATCGTCAATCGCGTGGTGATCGAAGATTGATTGGCCCAGATGATTCAAGGGGTGCGCTCGAAAGAATGACGGGGGCGAAGAACTGCAAGGCAGTAACAGGGCTCAAGCAGCCTCGCCAATAAGCTAAAAGCCACGTCCTGCTTCTATCCGCTCTCCATCATACGCCAGACAAGGGCGGCTCTTCCTGACGGGAGGCCGCCTTTTTAATTTTTGGCCAGCCTTGGTCGGTCACACAGAGGACCTCACGTCGGCAGGAGATTGAGGCATGCGGGGCGCTCGCCCTACAGAGTTTGTGCCGGTGCCAGAAGGGAGCAGGCGTCGCTACACAGGCGAGTCTGCAATGGCCAATACACAAACTTCATCTCATTTTGCGTCTTCACTGGGAGCGAAGAATTTATTCTGCTCAGGCAGTCGGGAAACGTGCGCGGGCCGCCGAGACGGCAACGCTCCCAGCGCTGGCGCATGCGAGATGGGTGCTTCTTGTGAAGGACGGTGGAAGTCCTTTGGTCGCTCTTCGTCTCCTGCGGCAACCCGCTGGATGCGCCGACATCCATGTCGGCAATGGACGTCTCCGGTCGAGCTTCAGCGACTGAAGTCTGCGGTCCCAGTGAACACCTCAGGTTCGAGATGTTTAGCGCGTTGTCAGGAGAGGTCCGCTACGCCATTGACACAACTCAT
>JBGGMQ010000041.1:0-7044 GCA_041287975.1 Verrucomicrobium sp.
AGGCAGGGCCTTTTGAAGAATATTCCTGATTCCGGAGGACTAAATGGGGAGGTGGTGACTCTTTCGTCACACCATTAGACGAGGCGGAGATGACAAGGATAACTTATTTTCACCACAGAGACGCAGAGGCACAGAGACTGAATTTTTAGACAGAATTAACGGAGTTTACAGAAGTGGGTTTCTGAATTGAGGGACGCTTTGGCCGCCTTGATACGGGGGAAGACGGCTATTTTAGGATCACGAACATGCCCGCGAAGGTATTGGGGGTGAGGCGGGCGGTGGCAGGGGGATTCACGAGCATGTCTGAGATGTCGCCATCCAGAAAGAGGGCGTCCTGGCAGCCGAGATACAGATAGAAACGGGAAAGCTGGTGAAAGGTGACGCGCCCCTTCTCCCGGTCTTCCCGATCTGACATGACGAAGATAACTTCGCCATCCGAGGCGCGAACGCCGACGGCATTGCGGAGCCGTTTGTTGGGCGAACCCTCCCGGAAGGCGGGATGGAAGACTCCTTTCCTCAGGAGAAGCGGACCGCTCTGGGTGGCAAGACGAGGCTGCAGCGCACTGCGACCGAACTCGGCACTCTCCATGACACCGGCACCTTTGGCATCATCCACATAGAAGACGCCACTGGGATGGAGGTAGAAATTCCCCTCCCCTGGCCGAAGGTTCAGCGGGACCAGCTCTTTCCCCTGCGAGATGGTGAGGCCGCAAGGCTTGGGCCCTTTTTCATAAATGCCAGCATTTGTAGCAAAGGCGATGTGACGACCTGCGGCAGTGACTGCCTTCATGAGGCCGGGGAAATCCCGCAGAGGCTGGCCATCCTTCCCCAGCCAGTGGAGCTCCAGCTTGGGTGATTCTGCGGCTGGCACGCGGTAGAGATGGTAAATAGCACCCTCAAACTCCACGCGCTCCCCGGTTCCCGCGTGAATCCCGCTGCCGGATGAGAGACCAAGGACTGCCAGGAACCAGCCCCAGATGCGGCCGCGGGAAAGTTGGAAGAGGCGCTTCATGCTCCACCTGTCTGTGCAGGTATGGAGAAGAGCCTAGTTGCGCCCCAACACTTTGTCCAGACGCTTGCGAAGTGTGGCCGCTTTGCGGGTTTCACCGAGGTTGTCCAGCACGGCGACGTAGTCGTCTCCGGTCTGCTCGTAGGAATCGCGATGGGATTCCAGGTGCTGCTCCAGGATGCGGAGGCTCTTTTCGTAGTTCTCCTGCACCCCGGCGTCGTCCTCCAGGTCGTAGCAGGCGGTGGCGAGGTTCGTGTAGCTCTGGGCGACCTCAGCATGCTCTGGCCCCAGCACCCGCTGCCGGATGTCCAGAGCCTCGACATGCATTTCCTTGGCCTGCTCTGCGAAACCGGCGGTGTAGTAGAGGCTGCCCAGGTTGTTAAACACGGCGGCGACTCGCTCACTGTCCCGGCCATAGACCCGCTCCAGCGACTCCAGCGCCATGAGGTAGTGCTGCTCTGCGAGGGCATAGCGACCGAGGCTCTTGTAGATCATAGCCAGGTTGTTCCGCAGCTGGGCGGACTCCCGGGACATGGGCGGGGTGGTGGACTCGTAGTCCTGGATGGCCTGATCGTAGAGGGGGATGGCGGCCTCCTCACGCTGGCTGAAATCATACAACATGGCCAGACCACTGCGAAGGCGGGCAAACTGGTCCCGTGAAATCTCGCACTTGGCGGCGGTCTCCAGAGCCTCATGGTAGAGGGACTCAGACTTCTCGAACTCGCCCGTCTGACGGTTCAAGTCCGCGAGTGTCTCGAGCGCATTCACCAAGACGGGAAAATTCGCCTCGTCATCATCCACGGCCTGGCGGGCATTGCGCAGGGCGGTACCCGCCACGCGCAGGGCATCATCCAGCTTGCCAGCTTCATACAAGCTGGCGACGTGCCCTTCCAGCAACGTGTTGAGATTCTCTGAAGACATACCAAAAAAGTGTCCGAAAGCATTCGCTACGCCCGGGGCGGCACATAACAAGGCAGGAGGCTGCCCGCATCAAGTGAAATCGTGGGGTATGGAAGCAGCATCTGCACCATGCACCGCGGCCAGTGTTTCAAAGAGTTGTGCCCGCTGAAGCGGCAACGGGCGGTGAAAGGTTTCATGAAGCAACCCGGCCGCTCCGGCGGTGACGGCCCCCAGACCGAGTTCCTCGCAGAGTTTGTTCTCAAATCGGTGCACAAGGCGCGGGGTGGGGTCGTGGGTGTCGAGGTAGTCCAGGCTCAGCTTCAGGAGATCGTGAATGCCATCGAGCGGCGTTTCACGCTCGACGACCAGCTCGACGAGCTTGGAGAAATAAGTGCCCGCCAGCACGCGGGCATAGCTGCTGCGGAGCTGAAGACGGGGCTGGGTGAGGTGGACCTCCTTGAGCGAATGGAGATCACTCTTGGGGTTGTGAAGAAAGACGACCTCACAGGTGACGAAGAGATCCAGGCGGCCGGCAAAGACAGACTGGGGCCGGAGAGCCCCTTTGGCCACGGTCTTGAACAAACCTAGCTCCTGGGAGCACCAGTGCACAATGAGACTGGACTCCGTGAGGCGGTGCCGGTTGATCAGGATGGCGGTTGCCTTGTCCACAGGGGTTGCAGGTTCTGTATCAATGGACCGTCCGGGCGTTCAATCACAGGCTTGAGAAAAGCCAGTCCATGGATGGTGCGGCTGCAAGGTGTCGCTGGTTTTGAGTTTTGTCGCAAGTGGAGTTAAAGGAAGGTCATGTCTGAGGCGCTCCAAATCCTGCACTGTACCGCGAAGTCCCCTGCTGCCCCGGCGCAAAACCTGGGCCCGTACGAGATCCAGGCCTTGATCCCCCGGGAGGCCGAGGGGGCAGGCACCGCCTACCGGGTCCGCATCGAGCCTCACCAGACGACGAGCGTGAGCTATCACAAGATCGCGGAGGAATTCTACTACGTGCTATCCGGCAGAGGGACCGCGATCCTGAACGGGCAGATCTACCCGCTGGAGACGGGTGACTTTCTCAGGCTGCCGCCGGGGACTACGCACGGCTTCGTAACGGAGGCGGAAGAACTGGTGATGCTGGACATTCACACCCCGGGATCGCGACCTGATCATGATGTCTATTTCGTAGGAACGACGCCTACGGGATTCACGGTGCCTGACGGCCTGGAAGGGTAGCCGCCGACCCCGAGTGCGGAAGTGACTTTCGCTTGCCTCTGAGGACCATGGGTTTATTAAACTTCATGGACCAGGCAAAAACCGTCATCACCGATCTGCAGGCATTTGATACCGAGAGCCTCAAGGGCCGCTTGGGCGGGCTCCGGAGGTATCTTTGACGTCGGTAAACTAAAATCCGACCTCGAAACGCTGGAAGACGGTCTCTCCCGCCCTGAGTTCTGGGACAACCAGGAACGGGCTCGAAAGACGATCGAAAGCGTCAACGTCATCAAGAACAAGATCCTGCCCCTCGAAGAACTCGAGCGTCGGTTGGAGGACTTTTACGTGCTGGGAGAGATCGCTCAGCATGAGAACGACCTGTCCTCATGGGCGGAAGTGGAGAAGGAGTTCAACGCCATGGAAAAGGCGCTGAGCGACTTCGAACTCGCCATGCTGCTGACGGGGGAACTGGACAAGAACGGGGCGTACGTGACGATCCACTGCGGCGCAGGCGGCACGGAATCCTGTGACTGGGCCGACATGCTGCTCCGCATGTACCAGCGCTGGTGTGAACGCAGCGGGTACAAGACAGAGATGGTGGACTTCGCCCCGGGTGAAGAAGTGGGCGTGCGCAGTGCCGTCTTCCGCGTCTCTGGCGACTATGCCTTTGGCAAGCTGAACTGCGAACGGGGCGTGCACCGGCTGGTGCGCATCTCCCCCTTCGACGCAGCGAAGAAGCGGCACACGAGCTTCGCCAGTGTGGATGTGACGCCTGAGGTGGAGGACGATGTCGGCATTGAGCTCAATGAGGCGGACATCAAGTTCGAAACCTACCGGTCGGGCGGCAAGGGTGGCCAGAACGTGAACAAGGTGGAAACGGCCGTGCGCCTGATCCACCAACCGACGGGCATCATCGTGAACTGCCAGGTGCAGCGCTCCCAGGGCAAGAACCGGGAAATGGCCATGAACATGCTCAAGGCCAAACTGTACCAGTTGGAGCAGGACAAGAAAAAGACGGAAATGGAACGGCAGTATGGCGAGAAGGGCGATGTCGCCTGGGGCAGCCAGATCCGGTCCTACGTCTTCCAACCCTACCAGATGGTAAAAGACCACCGCACCGGTGAAAAGACCGGGAACGTGGGCGCCGTGATGGATGGGGACCTGGATGCCTTCATCGAAGCCAAGCTGCGCGGCCGGAAGGCTGGTGAGAGCGATGACGACGACGTCTAGAGCATTTCGGAATTTCGATTTGTGATTTTGGATTGAGGGCTCGCAGGTGACTGCGAGCCCTCTTTTTTGGAAGATGGGATCGAATATCGCCACGGTGAGTTGCGTCTAGGGAGTTGTCATTCGTTCACTCATCTTCCCCTCGTCTCGCGCTTCCACTCTCTCCTCACTATGAAGATTCTCCTGGCTGTTGTCGGCGGTGCCTTGTTGGGCGCTGCGGGTGTTTATCTTGGGCTCACCCAGCAATTACTGGTGGTGGGCTCGGGCAATGGCGGGCAGCGGCTGGTGCAAGTGAACCGCTTTACGGGAGACGCGAAGGAGGTCTTTGTGTCCTCTTTCGATGCGAACCGTGCCTATGTGGCTGAGGATGTGAAAAGCGCTGCGGCCGAGGCTGCCGCGGAGTCGGCAAAGCCTCAGGAACCGAACACTGAAAACTTGAAATTGGCGCCTTGGGCTCAACTTGCGAAGGAGGAAGTCGACAAGCTTCAGATCCGGTTCCGCTACACGTCCAACCGATATTATGCGACCTGGCACAACCATCTCGACAAGAAGGTTCGCATTGAGTTGATTCGAGCGGAAAGCCCCGCAGCAGAGGGCAGGGAAGCTCTGGACCGCACTTACAAGGTCGAGTGGGACACGTCTGCCTTGCAGGATGGCAGCCGCTACCTGGAGGCAAGCTTGGGAGAATTTCCAGAGGGATCCATCAAATTTACGCCCGTGAAAGTTCTGATCGGACAGGAGTGACCTGCTATGCCTTCTTGCAGCCGCCCCCTTCATCCGTAGGGTGCGGCAATGCAGGTCGATGTCATCACGCTCTTTCCCGAAGTTGTCACCGTGCCCCTGGGTGCCAGCATCATGGGGCGGGCCCGGGAAAAGGGCGTGCTGGACCTGCGGGTGCATGACCTGCGGCAGCATGGCATCGGCAAGTACCGTCAGGTGGATGACTCCCCGTTCGGCGGTGGGCCAGGCATGGTGATGAGGCCGGAGCCGATCCATGCGATGCTGGAGCAGGTGCGGACACCGCAGAGCCGGGTGATCTTCATGACGCCGCAAGGGAGGCCGTTTGACCAGGCCACAGCGCGGCGCTTGAGCACGGAGGAGCATCTCATCTTTCTCTGTGGCCACTATGAGGGGGTGGACCAGCGGATTGTGGACACGCTGGTGGACGAGGAAATCAGCCTGGGAGACTATGTGCTGACGAACGGGGCCATTGCCGCCGCGGTGGTGGTGGATGCGATCGTGCGACTGGTCCCGGGCGTGCTGGGCGATGATGAATCCGCGGTGCAGGAAAGCTTCGGCGAGTCAGGCATGCTGGACCACCCGCACTACACCCGGCCCGCAGAGTGGCAGGGGCAAAAAGTGCCGGACATCCTGCTCTCCGGGGACCACGGCAAGATTGCCAAATGGCGGGCAGAACAGGCGAAGGAACGGACGAGGAAAAACCGACCGGACCTGCTCAAAGAGTGATAAGCATCAAGTGGAGCCTCCTGTATGGACATCACCTCGCCAAGAATTCTGAAGCTAAAAGGTCTGTTGTTCCTAATACTGGGGTTCCTCTCGGGTGGCTTGCTGCTGGCCCCGTCCTTCGAATGGCGGCGGGTGCTGCTCTTTGGCATCGCCATCTGGGCGTTCTGCCGCGCCTACTACTTTTGCTTTTACGTATTGCACCACTACGCGGACCCCAGTTTCCGTTATGCAGGGCTGGGCTCGATTGTTCGCTATCTGGTGACGAAAAAGAAGAAGTGAGGTAGCATTTTCCCATGCTTCACCACTTGTCTTTTGCCGTGAGCGATCTCGCGAGGTCAGCAGCGTTTTACGACGGGGCACTTGGTGAGCTGGGGTATCGCAGGGTTTGGTCTGACAACACCGCCGTGGGCTACGGATTGCGGAACGGCGAGGACAAATTTGCCATCAAGCAGAGCCAGGAAGCCTTGCTGGTGCCCGGGGTGGGTTTCCACGTGGCGTTCGCAGCGCCTTCGCGGGAAGCTGCGGCGAGATTCTATGAAGCAGCCATGCGCCTGGGTGGCACGGACAATGGGCTCCCGGGATTGTGCCCGGAGTATGGTGAGCACTACTATGCGGCTTTTGTGATCGACCCTGACGGGTACCGTATTGAGGCGGTGATCACGGGAGCGAGTGCCGCGTAGGCAACAAAGTGTGGCAACCTCGGACAGGGTTCAAGGATTGCTTGCGTGGTGATTGCTCCACGCGCATTCGTGACGCAATCCCACTTTTGATGATCACGCTTTCCTGCCCACCCTACACGATCAAGCTACGAGAAGGTTTCCCTGCCGGAGAGGTCCGGGTGCTCACTCTTGATGACGGTCAGGCTGAGCCAAGCTCATGCCACCGGGTGGAAGTATATGAAGGGGACCACCGTCTCGATCAGGCGCAACTGGAAACTAGTGGGGGCGCGACCGGTGTCCATGACCACTCTGCCGTGGTGGCGGATGACACGGTCTTCGTCGCCTGCGGGCCGTACATCACAGCACTGAGGCTGCCGGAGCTGGAGCTGCAATGGTCTACTCAGGTGGACGAGGCGACATGCTTCGGCGTCTATCTCAACACCCGTCACTTTTGTCTGGTCTCCCATGGGGAGCTTTCAATTGCCCGAGTGAACTTTGACGGATCTCTGGTGTGGCAGGCTATGGGCAAAGACACTTTCAGTGGCACATTTGCAACGCTGGAGGATCGCGTGGAGGCGA
>JBGGMQ010000042.1:0-5067 GCA_041287975.1 Verrucomicrobium sp.
ACAAGGGTTCTATGTAAGGGAGAATGCCGACCCACAACCAGCACATTGCGAGGATGCGGGCGAGCCACTCGATGTTACGGGAGGTCATCTTGAGCGCATGGCATTCAGGCCACATCATCCTATCGCTGCGGCCATTGCAGATGTTTCGCCAAAAACTCAAAGGTTCCCACTCCGTGGATGGTGTGAGGGCCGTCGAAGTACTCGATGACGGCGCGATCTCCGAGGCCTTGTTTGTTATAGAACCTGAACACTTTCGCGAACTCGTAGGCGACCCATTCGTCCAGCCCGACACCGTCGTTATGGCCACGCTCGACCATAAAAGGGCGCGGGGCGATGAGCGCGGCCATTTCGGCATAGTTAAAGGTGTTCCCCATGTTCCACTCCCAGATTTCGTACTCGCCCGTGAACACGTAGCTGAGGGGCAGATCGATAGTGGCGCATTTGCGCACCCACTCATTGAAGTCTCCGGAGCAGATGGAGAGGCAGTAGTCTGGCAACAGGGCTGGGACCCGCATGGCCGTTTTCCCGCCATAACTCAGTCCGTAGAAGGCGATCTTTTCCGGATCAACAAAGGGCAACTGCTTGAGCCATGCCAGGATCTGCTGATGCTGACCTGTGATCACGGAGAAGAGACTCAGGCCGGTGAGGTTGAGCTTGCGCTGCAGCACTCGGAACTGGTCCTTGCCCCGGTAGATATTATGCGGGGCAAAGGTGATGTACCCTTTGCGCGCCAGGGTGGCGGCGAATCCCTTGTACGGCCCGTACGCCTTCGACTTTGGATCCTCATTGATGACGTCTTCCGGCAATCCTTCCAGCCCGTGCTGGCATACGACGACAGGCCGGCGCTCCACCTCCGACAGACCTTTGGGTATCAATAAATAACCCCAGGCAGTGACGCCATCCCAGACATCCAGCTCCACCTCATACGTGGCAAACGCCTCGTTCTCCGCCAGAAGACGGCTGCGGGAGTTGGGATTCTTTACTGGATCCGGCATGCGGCCAATGACGTCATTCCAGAAGGTCTCACGAGCAGCGCTCCCCGCCCCTGCTGGCGAGGCTTTATCGGGAGCGGGCAGTTTCTTCCAAAACACTTCACTCCGCTGGCGTTCGCAGAGCTGAAGGGCTTTGCGGGCGTGTTCTTCGATTTCGCGCACCTGACGTTGCTGACGGGCGGCATCGTCCGGGAGGGAACCCCGCTTGATCTGCAACGGCGAAGGCGCTTCCAGTTTCGCGAGACGGAGTTCTTTACGCAGCCAACCCACCGCTTCGACAGGAAAGAGCGTGGCATCATCCTCCTCAGCGACCACCAGCCGCAAACGCTCGGACAGCTTCACTCCGCCAAACTCCCGGGCGCGTTTGATCTCGTGGCGCACCGCTTCCACCTCAGGAGCCGTCAGCTTCGCGGGTGCGGCGTTTTTCCTCATTCCTGAGGGGAGCTCGACAGGTTCCGGCAGCATGGGATGGCGCCCATGCGCAATGATCAGGCTACGAGGAAACACCATGCTGGCGATCTCGGCACCACCGAACTCCTTCAGCAGACCAAAGGCGTTGCGATCCAGCGGGCCTTCCCAAGTGGACTGCAGATCATCAAAGGCACCCGACACCAGGGTGGCCTCGATACGGGTATCCAAGGCTGCAGCGAAGAGGGCGAGGCGTCCGCCCTCACCGTACCCAGCCACGCCGACAGGCAGCTTCCGTCCCTGCATCCATTCCACGAGGGAGAAGATCTTGCGCAGTTCGTATCCGGCGACGTTTCTGCCCAGCTCGAACGTCTGGCGATAGAGCCACTCGCGATGGGACTGGTTGGTCTTGATACCCAGAGCTGGATTGCCGGAAAAATCACTCCGCCGATTGATCAGAGTGGGGATGATGACATCACACCCTGCAAGCGCCAGCTCATGGGCGGCCTGGCCGAGATCCTCCTGTCCCTGGACCAGGCCCGCCAGTTGTTCCGGTGTCTGGTCAGCATCGGGCAGCAGGATGACACAGGCCTTCGGGTTCTGGCGCTGCTTCAAGTAGAGGCCCTCCCCTGTGACGCCTGCCAGCACGGGCCACCTCACCGCATGCACCACGTAGCTCGCGGCCTCCGCCAGACGCAGGTCGTTGGTGGTAGAGCTCAGGTATTCCAGGCCGGTCATGGGCAGGGCCTCGTCCAGCTCGCTGACCCCAAGGATCCGGCCGAGCCGTTTGCGATTCTCCGCCAGAGAGGCCTCGTACTTGGCGGGTGACGAGAGATCCCGGTGCCAGTATTGCAGCCGGGTCTGAGAGGAGGTGGCGATGCGGCTGGTGGCCAGTCCATCTACCTGCTCCACCATCCTTTTGGATCGAGCGTCGCCGCTGAGTTCTTCCAACGGGCGGGCGGGCGGGGGCAGAGTCTGGGAGAACAATGTGCCGCCCCCCAACAGGATGATGAAGATCCATTGAAAGTGCATGGACAAAGCGAACCAAAATCCCGGCAATTGGTCAAGCATGGGTACCCGCGCTCTGACTCCCGCCTTGCATTCTGCCTTCCCCGCCCTTTCAATCACCCACATGAAGCGTTTTGCTCCTTTCCTCCTGACCTTGCTCCTGATGCCGTTGCTCATGGGAATGAGCAAGAAGACGCCGTACGTGCTGACCTTTCACGCCCAAGCCGCCCCGGAAGATCCACCGAAGACGTTCTTCCCCTTCGACCTGGGAGGGCAGCGGCTCATTTTCAAGATGGTGCCTGAGGTCTCCCAGGAAAATGTCGTGGCCTTCCACCCGTTCGACAGTGAAACCGGAAACGGCAAGGGGGTGGCGCTGCAGCTGGACTTCCGAGGCCGGGAAAACCTGTACATCGTGACACAGTCTCGCCGCGGGCAGGTGCTGCTGGCCATGGTGAACGGGAAACCGGCAGACTATGTGGTGATGGACGAGCCTGTAGCCGATGGCCTCATCACCATCTGGCAGGGAGTGACTCCAGAAGTGATCGCCGCGATGGACAAGAAAGTCCCCCGCATCAAGGCTGGCGGCCCTCCCTCAGCCTCTGACAAGATGGATATGCCCCCGATCGGCAAGCGTGAACGCAAAGCCGCGATGGATGCCCAGAAGGCCGAGAAGAAAGCGGCTGAAAAGGCCCGCAAAGAAGGACGGTCGGTCGAGCCAGAAGTTCCCAGCCTGCCCGCAGCCCCGACGACCCATCGCATGCCAGTAGAGGGGGCCCCGACACCGGCACCAGCTCCCGCGCCCGGTGCCCCAGCGCCGTCCGCCCCTGTGCCCTATGTGCCGCCGCTTCCTCGCGTGGGTCCCGGAATGGCTGACCCAACTCTTCCGCCTGGGTAGGCCGTTGCTGTTTGAAAAGGTAGTGGTCTGGTGAAGCCAAATCCCGCGGAGCCCTCAATGCCGTGCCGCCCTTTACTCTGGTGCTGGAGGACTGGGGCAGCGCGGTGGGCAGGCTAAAGCCCTGCCGCTCCTTTGCTGGCACTGGCTAACGAGCCCCCACCGAAATTGCAAGGCGGGCACAGCGGGTGCGTTTACTTTCAGCGTCGCTTCCCGCCTTGTTCTTGCCCACGTCCCCACGTCTCTCCTCTGCCCACAGAAGCCTTTCGAGATCTCCCTTCCCCATGAGCTTTCGCCACCTTTGCTGCGCTGCCATCGCCTCTTCGCTGACGTTCACACTGTCTCTCACGCTCACGCAGAATCTGGCGGGGCAGGAGGCGAGTCCCGCACGGACGGGAACGCTCTCCACGACGGCGCCTGCTGTCTTCCCTCTCGTCCTGCCCACCGACAATGATGCGCTGCTGCGGGGGGACAATGCTTCCTTCTACATGTACGTGGACCGGATCTTTGAGAACCAAGTCTCGACTCCCTGGGAAGGCGGCGGGTATGGCTATGTGCGCGGGCCGGTGAGGAACGGTGCCGACATGGTGCTGATGGCTTTTCACGAGGGCATCGACATCGCCCCCACCAAGCGCGACGCCGCCGGTGAGCCTATCGACGAGGTCCGGGCCATCTCACCCGGAAAGGTGGTCCACTGCTCCCAGCTGGCCGGAGCCAGCAACTACGGCCGCTACATCGTGATCCAGCATGACTTGGGCGAGGGCTCGTTTTTCTCGCTCTATGCCCACCTGAGCAAGATCCTGGTGCAACCGGGGCAGGATGTGACGATGAGAACGCCGATTGGCATCATGGGCTACACCGGGAGCGGCCTGAATCAACGCCGGGCGCATGTGCACCTGGAAGTGAATCTGATGCTGAGCAGCCGCTTCGATGACTGGCACGCCAAGAACTTCCGCCCCAGCCCCAACAAGCACGGCAACTACAACGGCATCAATCTCTCGGGTGTGAATGTGGCCCAACTGTATCTGGAGCATCAAAAGAATCCGGCGTTGTCTCTGGCGGATTTCATCCGGAAAACAGAGCCGGTGATCAAGATTGTTGTGCCTCGCAAAGGGGAACTGGAGATTTTGAAACACTACCCCTGGCTAGGGCAGGATGTCAGTGCGTCGTCGCCCTCGCCTTCATGGGAGATTACCTTGGGGGAGTCTGGGCTGCCGATCAACGTGCAGACCAGTGCTCTGGCAGTGACTCAGCCGCAAGTGAGCTGGGTGAAGGACAAAGGCATGCCCCATGGGTACTACACACGTGGCTATGTGGCGGGCAGTGGTGAGAAAGGGACGCTAACGGCTTCGGGACTGCGTTTTGTGGAGCTTCTGACGGGGGACTTCGTGGCACCTGCGCCGGTGCCGGTGGCCGCGGAGGAGAAAGATAGCAAGAAAGTGAAGGCAACGATGACGACGACGAGCAAGAAGAAGTGAGTTTGCTGCGCAGGAGACAAAAGACTGGAAGACGAAAGACTGAAGACCTGAGGTCAGGGGGGTGTTTTGTTCAATAGCGAGAGGGGCCGCAGGATTTAGACCGCAACAACTCCTTCGGAGTAGGATTCGTTTTGTTGAGGCACCCAACGTAGACTCGCTCAGAGCTCGTCCAACGATTGGGCTTAAAGCATCCCCTTCGGGGAAGAGCTTCGGCTACTGAGGCACTTCCGACAGGTTAGAAGGCTCTGCAGCCCGGGGAGGTTCGGCGTGGGGTTGGAGGAAGATGGTC
>JBGGMQ010000043.1:0-3200 GCA_041287975.1 Verrucomicrobium sp.
GTGGCGCGGCTGCCGACGTAGCCAAAGTTGAAAGTGTACTGGTCGATGAATTGCAGGGAGTAGTAGCGTCCTTTCTCAATCTCTGGAACGGTGAAGACAAGCGGCTCCGCCCGGAGGTCCGCGCCCACGAAGGAGTAGGGCGTATCTGAGTTGGGGGTCTGGATGGCCTTGTCCTCGGGCGTATAGACACGGGCGTTGTTCACCAGCGTATTCCATGGGGCCTTGTACTCCGGCCCCTCCTTGTCCACAAAGTAGGAGTGCTGGACGCGATAATTGTCCACCAGGGGGAAGCCGTAGATGCAGGCCTCTTTGGCAATGGACCGCACTTCGTCAACGGTGGTAGGGACTCGGGCGTAGACCGGGGCTGTCAGTAGAGGAAACAACAGCAGCGCGGCACTGCTCAGGCCTTGGGCAACTTGATGGTATTTGACTTTCATGAAGGTGGGCGAGGAAGAGTCAATGCAAGGGGTGCTTACTCGGGTAGTACCAGAGTCACGGAAAAACGCAGACCCCACTCGGGCCCCTGCTCGGGAGCCTCCGCGTAGTAGCGGGCCCCGAGTTGAAAACTCACCGGCATCTTGCCGATCTTGACCAACTGGGTGATGAAGACATTCAGCGGCAGCGTCCACTGCTCATTCTCCCAGTCATAGTTGGCTTCACTGTTGATTCCAAACGTGGTGTGCCTGGGGGTGGTGTAGCTGATGAAGGGCTGCAGGGAGGTGACACTCAGATCCTGGCGATCACTGTTGCCTGCCACCGACCAAAGGTGGCTGGCCAAAGCGCCGGCGGTCAAGCCTTTCGATTGATGAACAAAGATGACGGACGGGCCCACCCCCCATTTTTCAGAGCCCAGCAGGTCGTCAGAGGCGGTTGGAAACTGGATGACCGGACCCAGCCCGATGACAGGTTTTCCTGGCCGGTCCCCTGCGGGCGCTATCCAGAGCGTCATGCTCATGTCCCCCAGGCCTTCCTGGCTGGTATGTCCCACGACATCTTCCTGATAAACAAACGGCAGGATGGTGCGGGAAATGATTTTCCAGTCCTCACTGAGCGCAATGGGAATGACTGGCTGGACATTGAGCTTGTACTGGAAGCCATCCCCGTCAGGGCCTGCACCGAAGTCGAAGTTGCTTTGCAACGGAATGCTGATGAGTGATGCGGCGGGGTTGTTGAGTTTCTTGGCCACCTCTCCCATGTCCTCACCCCCGGCAGGGGCACTTGAGGTTGTCGTCGTGGCGGTGGGGGCTGGCGTGGCCGCTGGACTCAATCCTGGCATCAAGGCGCAAAGGAGGGCGACAAGAGCGGTGGGGGTGGGGCTGGAATTCATAAGCATCGTGTAGAGTTGGCTCGGCGAACCTTAACGGAGCGGTGTGGGCAGGGCTTTTTCCACCAGGCTGATCTGGTGTTTGGCCAACTCCTCGCGCAGCCGGGGAGAGGCGACTCCGGTGATGACCAGCCGGTGACCCGTCACAGGTGCGCCCCGGTAGTCGGCGGTTCTCAAATGCTCCACGAACCCGGAGGCCCCCTCGGTCCAGCAGGCGTAGTCCCATTCCAGCGGGACGATCACGGTGCCGTCCTTCGCATGGCAGACTGGCAAGTCCCGGGAGTTGTAGAGGGTGGCGATGGGAGTGGTCTGGTGAAGGACCGCCATCAAGTGAGCGCTGCGTTGATAGAAGAAGGCGTCATCCTCATCGGAGGCGTGGCTGGCAACTTCCAGAAAGTCTCCTCTCCCTGCGGCTCCGTTCAGTTGCTTGAGCGCATGTACGAGCTCCGTCTGGCGAGTCGGGGAATAGGCAGGGTTGTTCAGAAACACCTTGATGGAGGCTTCGGCAGCTCCCATCTGAAAGAGAGTCTGCTCGTTGGCGCGTCGCAGGTCATTGGGGCTGCTGTCGCGCACGGCATTGAGCGCGGTATCGCTCACTTGAACTCCCGTGATCACGGAGCCTGCCGACCCACCCACGGGCGCAAGGGCCGCCGTGAAGGTGATGTCGCCACCGTAGGCGGCCCAGGCGACGCCATTAAGGGCCTTCTGGAAGGCCGGGTTGGAGGAATAGGGATCTACCCCCAGTCGGGCGGCAAGGCCGCGCTTGGCCTTGGAGAAGCCGATGGCACTCTGCACTTTGCTGTCCTCATACGGACTCGTGTCACGACCCTCGGAGGCCTCTTTGACGGCTTCTCCTGTGCGGTTGATGAACTTGAAAATCCCTTTGGGCACACCAGCCAGAGTGTCGACCGGGTTCGTTGCCAGACTCTTGGCGAACACGAGCGGGCTCTTGGCCGCCTTCTCCAGGGCCTTTCCGTACTCCTCAGTCTTGGAGATGCGTTGCAGTTGAAACATCGCATGGATCTCCGCAACTCGCGTCACCAGTTCGGCATTGCCCTGGGCGGAGAAGATGCCGAAGGCCGAATCAATGGTGTAGGCGTTCCTGCCAGCATAGGTGGGCACTTGGGCCCGGACTATGTGATGAGGTCCCTGGAAGTACTCGGACTGCAGAATGGTGGCCGCATCCAGGACGGGAGGATACTCGAACTCCGTCGCAGGTGCTGCTGTTGATGGCGGGTCTGCGGAAAACGCAACAACCGGCAACGACAGCCACCGGAGCAGGAGGACGGGCATTCTCATGGGACGTGCGCAGTGGCTGAAGTCAGATGTTGACGGTGGTGTAGACAGTGACGCCGTTTTGAAAGACCGGCTGGTAGTGCACGCCCTGGTACAGGAAATAAGTCTGGCCGTTGATCACCGTGGCCGCAGCTCCCGGTGGCAGCGTCGGTACCACGACCCCGATGGGTGCCGGGTCCACGATGAAGGTCGTGCCCTCCTGCCGGTAGTAGACTCCGTTGTGGTAAAAGTAGGTCTGTGGCCCAAGCATGACGGGAACGGTGCCGGGCGGAAGCGAAGCAAGGATGGCCCCTGCAGGCGCGGCGACGGTGACGTAGCCCCCCTTGGGCGTCGTCTGGTAGTACACGCCCTCTGCGTAGTAGTAGGGGGTGTTCGCCACGACCACCGTGTTGTGCACGGGTGGAAGCGAACGCACAATGGCTCCTGTGACGACCGTCGCCGCAGCCCCCACGGCTACGCCCCCCCAGAAGTGATCGTGGTTGTGGTAGTCCACGTCGATGTCCCGGTGCACGTTGATGTTCCGGTTCACATCCACATGCCCGCCGCCACGCCAGCCGTGAACATCGACACTGGCAGAGCG
>JBGGMQ010000044.1:0-3316 GCA_041287975.1 Verrucomicrobium sp.
CACCACATCCGTGCCCGGCCTCTTCGGTTTAGGTATGCCTGTCAGGTCATAGATGTACACACCCACAGCCGTGGCCAGCAAGCAGGAAGCCAAGGCTGCCAGCACGAGCCTGCGCCGCTTTTTCCTGCGTCTCCCCTCCCACGGCGATGAGATCACGGCCTCGATCGAGGTTCTCAGGGCACCCGCAGTGGGGAAGCGCAGCTCGGGTTGTTTCTCCAAGGCCCGCAGCACGATCTCGTCGATGCGAATGTCCACCTGCACGTGCCGGGAGGGAGCCTCAAACTTGCCTTTGGGTCGCTCTCCTGTCAGCATCTCGTAGAGCACCACTCCCAGGCTGTAGATGTCCGCCCGGTGGTCGGCATTTCCTGAACCCTGCTCCGGTGCGGCATAGTCGGGCGTACCCACCAGGCCCGCGCCCTCAGACAACGCATGGCCCACGCCGGCCCCCGGGTTGGGCTCGACGATTCTGGCGATGCCAAAGTCCGCGATCTTCACCACTCCGCTCTTGTCCATCAAGAGGTTCTCCGGTTTGATGTCGCAGTGCACAATATGGTGGTCGTGCGCACATTGCAGGGCATCGCATACCGGCGGCACGATGGCCAGCGCCTCCTGGGGGGTCAGCCGTTTCGTCTGGAGCACCTGCCGCAGGTTCACACCGTCAACATACTCCATCAGGAGGTAATAATACCCTCCGCTCTCGCCGAAGTCATACACGCTCACAATATGCGGGTGATTGAGCGTCGCCAGAGCCCGGGCCTCCTTGGCAAAATGCGCGGCAAACTGGGGATCCCCCGCCCGCTCCGGGGCCAGCAGTTTGAGCGCCACCAGCCGGTTGAGCGACTTCTGCCGCGCCTTGTACACCACCCCCATGCCGCCCCGGCCCAGGCATTCGAGAATCTCCAGTTGGGGGAAATGCGGAGCCAGCACTTCAGGGGGTGGTGCGGGTTCGCTGGTTGAGACGTCGTCCACTTGCGTGGGCAACATCGCCGAAGCCATGAGACAACGAGGACACAGCCCCACCACAGCATCGGCAGGCAGGGTCTCACTACAACGTGGACAGCTGGAAACCGAATCAGATGTTGATGACGAAGATGATGATGATGACTGGCTCATGCTCCACCGTGGCGTTTCGCTTACGAAGGGTTACACGCCTTGCACACATTTTTGCATTCATCCACCCAGCGCTACGAACAAGGAGCGCATTTCATCCTCCACCGATCCGCCGTCTCCCAGCGTACCTGCGACCTCCTCCTTCACGCACAGGCGGAAGCGCTGGCGCAGCCGGTGCACCGCCACCTTTACCGCCGCCGCGCTCATCCCCAGCGTCTCTGCCGCCGCTGCCAGATCGCCATGGCCCGCCTCCCCCAGCAGCGAAGGACGCAGCCGGTCCAGCATCTGTGCTTTCCCGCTGGCCTCACACTCCGCCGTCAGCACCGTCATGGCCCGCGCCAGCACGGTGATGGCCCATTGGCGGTCAAAGACCGCTTCGGGCGATGTCCGCCCACTGTCCGGCACTTCCAGTACGGAAGTCCCCGGCAGCTCCGCATCCAGCGACAGCGGGGCCACGCCGCCTCCGCGTTTCTGCCGCATCGCCGCCTCGCGATGATGCGAGAGGAAGTGCTTCACGGCCCCCAGCAGGTAAAAGCGAAAACGTCCCCGCTCCGGATGTGCTGTGCCTATGGCCCCGCCTTCGAGCACATTTGCAAAAAAAGCGTGGCTCATCTCCCGCGCCGCATCCCCATCGCGGAGCACACTGCCCAGATAGGCCACGACCGGCTCGTAGTAGGCATCGCAAAGATCCCCCAGAGCCCGCCGTCCATCTTCAGAGTCCGCTTTGGCCAAGGTCACCCGAGTCCACCGCGTGGTATGGAAGTCAGCGGGTACACGGGGCTTGTCGGTTGCCATGGGGTGAATCCTGTTTCTGAGTCGTGCGATTGGCTGGAATGCACCCTGCCATGATTCCATGACGTTTTGGAGCAGAAAGGTGACAGAGTTGGCAGGTGAGCTGAATTTTTGGATCTCAGCGGTGCCCGTCTGGAAAGCATCACTGTCACCTGGAACCTCGATTTTAACTTCAAAACCACACCCTATCGCAGAGGATTGGTACCAAGGGCGCTCTCCTCTCGTCTGGCTCCATCGCGACTGCGGCAGACGTTACTTCCTTTAACCCAAGCATCGCTCGTAGAGGGTTTCACCACACCTTGCACCCAACCTCCCGCTGCTGAGATGTTCACTGGGAGCGCAGACTTTAGTCTGCTGATGCTCGACAGGCGACGCTCGTTGCCGACACGGATGTCGGCGCACCCAGCGAGTTGCCGAAGGAGTTGAAGCGTATGCAAGGGACTTCGGGTATCTTTTTGCGAAAGCCCCCCTCGCGCTGGCGACAGCCCTGGGAGCGCTGCCGTCTCGGCGGCTGGCGAACGTCTCCTCGCGCCCTGAGCAGAATGAATTCTGCGCCCCCAATGAAGGTCCAAGCGGCGAGTCTAATTTGCCACCGTAAAACAGCAGTCACCCGCCCCAAGCGGTCCAAGAAATCAACCCAAGACGCAAAGAGCAAACTGGGGCAAATGTTCATCGACTCACCTATGGAATAGCACTCCGGATTTCAGTTGAGCCCCTTCCCAAGGAATGAGAACGTCTGAGTGATGTTCGCTGTTTCCCCAACACGCTGCCTGTTGCTGCTGCTTCTGCTGACGCTTGCAATATCCGTCCCTCGGGCAGGGGCGGCGGATCCTTATTTGGTGAAAGACATCAATACCTTGCCCAATGCCTACGGCAGTGATCCCCAGGACTTTTGCCTGGTTGGCACTACGGTATTTTTCACGGCCGAGACCCGGGAATTGGGGCGTGAGCTTTGGAAAACAGATGGCACGGCGGCGGGCACCGTTTTGGTGAAGGACATCAATCCGGGCTCGGAAGGCTCCTCTCCCTCGCAATTGGTCGCGGTTGGCAATACCTTGTATTTCAGTGCGAATGATACAACGAATGGCACAGGCCTGTGGAAGAGTGACGGCACTGCGGCAGGCACGGTCTTGGTCAAAGGGAGTGGAGGCTTCTTTGTTACCCATTTGGCAGTCATGGGAAGCACAATCTATTTTTCGGGTAGCGACGGCTTCAATGACGTCAACGGGGTGGAACTGTGGAAAACTGATGGCACCACGGCGGGCACGGTCCTGGTCAAGAACATCAACCCTGGCGACGGCGGTTCCGACCCAAAGCTCCTCGACCGCGTCGGCGACGTCCTGTACTTCACGGCGAACGACGGGGTCCACGGCACCGAGTTGTGGAAGACCGACGGCACCGAGTCCGGAACGTA
>JBGGMQ010000045.1:0-4122 GCA_041287975.1 Verrucomicrobium sp.
CTGCCGCCGCCCCAGTCGGCCCTCCACACAATCGTTGGTTGATGCGGGTCACCGCTACAGCCTTCGTCATTTTGCTTGGAATCAACACATGGCTGCTCTTTTTCTACGATTCCCCGCCGGTAAATGACAGTACCACCGTGCCGCATTGGTCAGATCGGGGAGGTGCCGACAATCCCCTTTCCGTCTTCTTCACCGAACTTCAGCACACTTCCTTCAAAGACTTCAACAATCTCAGTGCGGCTGAAAGAAGTGCTGCGGACGGGTCCGAGGAGGCGGGTCGAACCTTCCTTGCCAGTCAGACCGCCACCTTTGCCGCCATCGATAAACTGCTAGCCTCTGATCCCTCCACCTGGCAGTGGCCAGGCGGGGACGCGATCGCCAGCTTTACCTCCCCGCTCGACCATGCCCTGCAGATGGTAACGATCATCAATATTTTGCGGCTTAAGAGCAGAATGCTTTGCCGGGACAAAGAGTTTAGCCTCGCAACAGAACTCGGACTCTCGCTTGCAAAGCTGGGACACGGCCTCAGTCTGTCCGAAGGTTTGTCATTACACCACCTAGTCGCAGTCAGAGCTCATACAACAGCTTTCACTCTCCTTGAACAGACCCTTTCTGACGGTGATGCACCTGACGATGTTTTGAAGGCTGCTCAAGCTCATCTCACCCACTTCCCAACAGCCTCGCGCGCAGCTTTTGCGTTCGCTCTTCAGGGAGAATATCTGAGCTTCAAGCGGATTCTCCCCCAAGTAAGTCGTGAAGGCCTTGGTAAGCTTTCAGATGGGACAACCCCTGGTCCCGCCTTTTTGGGACACCGAATCAAACCCAACCAGACACTTACACTGTATCTCACCCATACTCAGCCACTACTCGAGTGTCTCGATCAATCCTGGCTGGCAGCATTCTCAGTCCAGCAGAGGCTCGACCAAGATTTGGCGAGGCTCCGCAACGAAGCCAAAAATCTCTCCTGCTACATGGATGCCAACTTTGGAGGCAAGGCCCTGCTCCTCATCTCCCTGCCAGTGACCGCACGGGTGCTAGAACGATGCATGATGAGCGAAGCCTGGCATGGAGAAGTCCTTATCATGATCGGAATGCGTCGATTCGAATTACAGCACGGTCGCCTGCCTGACAAACTCGATGAACTGGTACCCGACTATCTTGCCACCGTGCCGGAGGATCCATTCAACCGCGTCCCGCTTCGTTGGAACTCCGAATTTAAAGCTGTCTACAGCCTCGGCTCGAACTGCACCGACGAAGGTGGGGCCATCGACTCTCTTAAGCGATCAAACGGAAAAGATATGGGCGGGTACTACTGGTGGAGTGCCGAAGCCAAGTCCGCACGTGAACAACGGGAACGTGACAGTGAATTGCAAGCGGCCAAAGACAGCTAAATCCCCGGAGCATCACCGAGATGGCGCGGGCGGCATTTTCAAGACCTTTCACAGCACAGGTTCCAGACCTCGGGCATAGTGGATGTTCTTGTCGCCTGCTTTCTGTTTCTCAGCAACGAGCCGGGGAATGAGTTCGCGCTTTTTGAGCTGGTACTGGAAAGGCGATGGTCTGAGTGGCGGGAGCTTGGGCGGCCACGTTCGTCGTCATCCAGCAACCCAGGCCCGTCATGGCGGCCACTATCACTTTGTCAGGCATGACCAGAAGACGTTGGCAAGGCCCTGAATGATTCAGGATTGTTCCGGTGCATCCCCCATCAGAAACCTTGTATCATTTGGACTGAACCGTGGGCATTGACCCAATGTCCATTTGTGGTTCACAATCTACGACTCATTTCCCCTCTTCTGCTTCATGGCCCACTTCCTCTTCGCCCCCTTTGGCAGCGCCGGCGACGTCAATCCGTTCTTGTGGCTGGGCCGGCATCTCAAGGCTCGCGGCCATGAGGTGGAGATCATGACGGCCCCGATGTTTGACGATGCCGCCCAACGCGCGGGGCTGTCATTCACGCCTGTGGGTGATCTCGATGTTTATGAAAAGGTGCTGGGCCATCCAGATCTGTGGAAGCCAGTCAAGGGCACCGCTCTCGTCTTCGATATGGCGGCCAAGATGATGCGTCCTTTTTATGACGCGATCGCGGCCAAAATCCGCCCCGGAGAAACGGTGCTGGCAGGCCCTTTCACGATGTTCGCCGCGCGGATTGCGCGAGAGAAATTTTCGGTGCCACTGGTCACCGTGCACCTCCAGCCGGTTTGTTTCCTGAGTGCGCATGACACGCCGATCATCATGCCCGGCACGGAGTGGATGCTGAAGCTCCCGGTCTGGGCAAAGAAGTTCATCTTCTCACTACCGAACCCTGCTGACTTCATCCTTGCTCCGCACGTGAAGGTCCTCTGCCGGGAAATCGGCATCACGCCGCCTCGCCGACTGATTCAGGACTGGATGCACTCTCCGGACGCCAATTTGGCGCTTTTTCCCGAGTGGTTTGCCGCACCGCAGCCAGACTGGCCGTCCAACACGCACACAGTGGGCTTCCCACTCGCAGACCTGCGCACGCTCTTTGATCTGCCCCCTGATCTGGCCGAGTGGTTGGCATCGGGAGCTAAACCTGTTCTCTTCACCCCCGGCACAGGGAACACTCAAGCCGCCAGCTTCTTCCGAGAAGGTCTTGCGGCCTGTGAGAAGCTTGGCTTACGGGCGCTTCTTGGCACCAGCTTTCCCGAGCAATTGCCAGAGACCCTGCCTTCCTTTGCGAGGCATTTTGCCTACCTGCCCTTCAGCGAACTCCTCCCGCATATCGCCGCCTTCGTCCATCATGGCGGCATTGGCACCATGTCCCAGGGACTGGCCGCAGGCGTGCCTCAATTGATCATGCCGATGAGTCATGACCAGCCCGACAATGTCATGCGATTGAACCGGCTCGGCACCGGCGATTCTCTTCCACCCAAGAAGTTCAAAGCCGCGGCCATCGCGCAGAAGCTGGAGCACATGATCAACTCACCTGAAGTACAAGCCTCTGCCCGCAAGGCGGCAGCACTCTGTCAGGGAGCAAATGTCGCTGCAAGAGCTGTCGAGGTCTTCGAGTCCATGGCACGGCGGAAGTGAGAGACCGTCTTCAAAGGTTCACTTCTTCTCCACTACTTTCGATTCGGCATCGCGAGCCTTCATCTCCCCTTGTTCCAGCCAGGTAAGGTGGACTTTCATCAACCCGGGAGTGGATTCCACTAGTCGAACCGTTCTCTCCACGCCCATGACACAGAAGGCTGTGGCAAGCGAGTCCGCGGTGGTGGCAGTAGGAGCGATCAAGGTGCAACCAATGCGCTCGGTGAGGCCCAATCCAGTCCTGGGATTCACGATATGAGAGTACCGTTTTCCTTCAAGTTCGAGGAATTGATGCAGGTCTCCGGACGTGGAGCAACCACAGTTGTTCAGAATCACGTGCGTCAGTCGGTCGGACTCCTCCGGCTTCTCAAAAGTGCGCAGGGCCACATCCCACCCCTCCTTGCCGGGAGGCGAGTCTCCGATGGCCAGATCCCCACTCGCCGCCACCACCGCCCGGGTGATGCCGTGGTCATTCAGCACTCGCAGCGCAGCATCTGCCGCATACCCCTTGCCAATGCCGCCCAGGTCCAGCAACACGCCCTCCTTCCGTTTCACCGCCGTGTGTTTGGAATCATCGAGTGAAAGCTGCCGCCAGTCTGTCATCGCCACGGCTTTCTGCGTCTCCTCTGGGGTCGGCAGCTTCTGCTTCCGCTTGGCCCGCCGCCATTGCTGGATCGCGTACGTGGCCGTGATGTCGAAGGCCCCGTCGGTCAGCCGGGCGGCGCGGATCGATTCTTCAAACAACTGGAACAGGTCAGAGCTGATCTTGACCGGCTCGTTCGCCGCAGCACGGTTGAAGCGGCTCAGTTCGCTCTCTGGAAGATAGTCCGAAGCGATGGCGTTGATTTCATCGACCCGCCGAAAGGCATCCAGTGCCGCCTTTTCCGCCTGGGCGGCATCTGCCGCATACACGGTGATGTAAAATACCGAGCCCATGCAAGGCTGGGAGAACTGGAACTTCAAAAGCGCCTCTGCTTCAGCAGACAGCCCCACTCCAGTACAAGCCCCCCAAAGCGCCAGTCCGACGGCCAAGGCGCGCCTGCGCCAAAAAGAAGACGGCGACGTCTCAGAGCG
>JBGGMQ010000046.1:0-6238 GCA_041287975.1 Verrucomicrobium sp.
GCAGAGCGAAACCAGGCCGAGTCGTCGTGGCTGCAATAGCAGCCTTCATGGTACACTAAGGAGCGAGCATCAGGACCAAGGCATGTTGGCCTTGACTGCTGCGACGTCTGTGTGGTCCACGAGGACGGTCTTACCGAGGGAGCGTTTCCGTTTGCGGCTCTTATTCTGGAGCAAGTGACGCTTGCCCTTCCGGCGACGGAGCACTTTGCCCGTTCCGGTGATTTTGAACCGCTTGGAAACTGCTTTCCGCGTTTTGGCGATGCCTGCGTTTTTGGACATAGGGGTCGCGAGGATACTGGAAAAGATCGGTGATGCAAGGGAATTTTGGTTTGTTCACCAAGTTCCCGTAAGCGGGGGCGCAAAGCGATGGGGGACAGTTTCCATATAATCTGGAGGCATTCATGTCCACTGAACTCAATTACCATAAACTGCTTATGGAAGAAAAATTGCCTTTGCCGAAACGTCTCCACATGCTAAAAGCTAAGTGTAGTTAACCTATTATATGGCCGATCTGTCCGCCCTCACTGTTGAAACTCCTCGCCCACGTCCCCACGTGATCGCGGAAACAGGTGCGGACCCCTTAAAGACCGCCCACCTGGCGAACTCTTTCCTTCGCACGGCGCTTGATCAGGCCAGCGAAGGCATCATGATCGTCGAGGCCAATCTTTCCCACCGACTGGGGCCTCGCATTCTGCTCCACAACACTCGCATGGCGGCGTTGGTTGGGGCCGAGCCCGAGAGTGGTCTGCGCGAGCGTTTCGTTACGCAACTGGTAGCCAGTCAGAAAGAGGCGGACGAACTGATGGTGGCATTGCGTGGAGCGGTGAAGCAAGGCGGAGCCTCCCACTGGGAAGGCGGCTTGAAGACCCTTTTTGGCAATGGCATCCAGAAGTGCACATGGCGCATCCGCGCGGTGCAGGATGAGCATGGCAGTGTTTATAATTATACGCTGACGCTGGCTCCCTCCCTCCCAGCTCAACCTCTCGCGGCTTCCGGCCCTGGAGTCGTGGAGGTGGACGACAGCCGTCGCCTGCGGAATGACAATCTTGCCACGCTCTCCCTGGGAGTGTTTCATGACCTCAACAACTTGTTGGGCATCATGATGACGAACCTTTCCGAAGCGGCGCGACTTTCCCCCGCCACGGGGCCCCAGGAAGTGGGGCACCATGTCGACGAGGCTCTGGCGGCCTCTCAGCAGGCGCGTGCCTTCATCCAGCAGACGATGAAGATGGCCAAGGACATGCCCGCCTCCCGCGAGGCTGTGGACATGGCGGACCTCATTCGTGAAACCGCACGCGTGGCCCAGAGCGGCAGCGGTGTCACTTTGCACATGCATCTTCCCAAGGACCTCTGGTGGTCAGTGATTGATGCGCCAAAAGTCACGCAGGTGCTGCAAAACTTGATCATCAATGCCATCCAGGCCATGGGGAACCAGGGCTACATGGATGTGCTGGCTCGCAATGTGGTCGTGCCGAACGGGCATCACCAGTTGCAGTCCGGCCCCCACGTCGAAGTGCTGGTGCGTGACCGCGGTTGCGGCATGGATCCGGACGTGGCTCGTAAAGTTTTTCGCGAATCTTTCACCACCAAATCTGACGGTAACGGCATTGGCCTGACCACCTGCCAGCGTATCATCGTGGAGCATGGGGGCCACATCGTGGCCTCGTCCATGAAGAACGTAGGAACCGAAATCACCTTCTGGTTGCCGGCCACCCAGCCGCAGATCCAGACCGTGGTCCCGGCCAAGCCTGCTTCGCGGCATCTTCAATCTGGAGTGGGTACCGTGCTCGTGGTGGACGATGAGGCCCGTCTTCGACAGGTCATTCTGGCTGTGCTCAAGCAGTGCGGGTATAAAGTCTATGAAGCCGAGAGCGGCGAGGCCGCCGTGGCGAACTATCGCAGTCTCCTGCTTGGCAACGAGCAGGTGGACGTGGTGATCATGGATCTCACCCTGAAGGGTGGATTGAATGGCGAAGAAGCCATGCGCGCGATCAAGGCCATGGATCCCGCTGCCCGAGTCATTGCCTCCAGCGGCGGCATGGTGGAAGAGGGGCGGGAGACGTATATCAGCCAGGGATTCGACGACATTCTGCCCAAGCCGTATCTCGCCCCGGATGTGTCATCCGTGGTGCACCGGGTGCTGCATCAAGGTCAAGGCACGATGGCAGCGGCCTGAGCCTGCGTTCGAGGGAGTTGTGACGGGTTGCGCGACTCGTTTTAGTCGCAGCGCTTTTCAACTTGCCGCCTGCGCACTCCCTGCGATAGAGACGGCCATGAACATCTGGGTTGCCGCCTTCCTCGCCATCGCACTGGCTTACTTTTGCGGCTCACTGCCGTTTGGCTATTGGGCGGGCTTGCTGAGAGGCGTAGACATTCGCAAGCATGGGAGCGGCAACATTGGGGCCACCAATGTCATCCGTGTCTTGGGCAAGAAGACGGGCATCCCAGTTTTCATTCTGGACATGCTGAAGGGGCTGCTCCCGACGCTCTACGCCCAGTGGTGGCTGAGCAGTCTCGGGGCAGGGCCCACGTTTATCACTACTGTCGCGGTCATCTGTGCCGCGGCTTCCGTCATCGGGCACAGTTTCACTTTCTGGTTGGGCTTCAAAGGGGGCAAAGGGGTGGCGACATCTGCCGGGGCGTTTCTGGGGCTGGCTCCGTGGGCGCTCCTTGTGGCCATTGTCGTGTGGGTGGTGGTCTTTTTTGCCACTCGTTATGTAGCGCTGGCGTCCATCTTTGCAGCGATCAGCCTGCCCATCTCCATGTTTTTCATCATGCTGTATGGAGGTGGCTTGAATGTCGGGGCCTACATCCTGCTGGCCTTGGGAGTGATGATGGGACTGCTTGTGGTAGTGCGCCACCGGTCCAACATCCAACGGATGCTTGCAGGTACAGAGAGCCGCTTCGGCAAAAAGGGGAAGACAGGGGGTGCCAAGTAGCTCATGCGGGAAGAATCCTTGAAAACCGCCGTTGTCCTTGGCGCTGGCAGTTGGGGTACCGCCCTGGCGGCGATGCTTGCTCAGCGGGGGCTTGCCGTTCAGTTCTGGGGGCGTGATGAGGCATTGATGTCCGAGATCGCCACCACGAGGCGGAACGCTCGCTACCTCCCCGATTTGGAGCTTCCCCCGAATGTGGAGGCTACGCATCGACTCGATCTGCTGAGGCCCGCGGAAGTGGTCCTCTTTGTCACGCCTTCCAAAGCGATGCGGGCAGTGGCCGTCTCACTGCGGGACGCTGGGGGATTGCAAGGGAGTGAGGCGCTGGTGTCGTGCACCAAAGGCATCGAACTCGATACCGGGAAGCGCATGTCGCAGATCCTGGGGGAGATCTTTCCCAATCATCTGCTGGCGGCACTCTCGGGCCCGAACCATGCGGAGGAGGTCTCGCGCCAGATGCCCTCGGCTGCAGTGGTGGCGTGTGGGGACGCAGAGGCGGCCGTGGCGTTGCAATCCTGTTTCACGCTCCCGTGGTTCCGGTGTTACACCAGTGAAGACGTCACGGGTGTGGAGTGGGCGGGAGCCTTGAAGAACGCCTACGCGATTGCAGCCGGAATTGCCCTGGGGCTTTCCTTAGGGGACAACGCCATAGCAGCACTAGTGACCCGGGCTCTCGCAGAGATGGTCCGCCTTGGTGCTGCAGTTGGCGGCCAGACGGAAACGTTCTACGGACTCAGTGGAGTGGGGGACCTGGTGGCGACTTGTTATTCAGAGCATAGTCGTAATCACCGAGTCGGCAAACTCCTTGGTCAAGGGATGCCCCTGGCGGAGATTGTTTCCAGTACCCGCATGGTGGCGGAAGGGGTGCCGAATACGGAGAGCCTCTGGCACGCTGCCCGGGCTGCTGGCGTTCGCACGCCGCTGCTGGACGAGGTGTATGCTGTGCTTTACGAGAACAAATCTCCGCGCCTCGCGCTAAGGGAATTGCTTGGTCGTGATCCTCGCCCCGAGATTGGTTGAACCCGAAACTGTGTTTACGGTCGTACGTGATGGACATGTCTTGTCCATGCCGATCAAACTTGCGTCTAGTTCTTGTTCTGGGAGCCTTGCAACGAGTTGTAATGCTTTCGTGATTTAATAGTTTCAAGCACTTGCAAGTTGCTCAGGCCTGTTTCAAGCTCAGGCGAACGGTGCCTTGCGCCGTCATGTTTTCTCCATGCACGACTTCAAATCCCGGTTTTCTCAAACTTGCAACCTTGCTGGTCTGGCCCTTTGGCTTGATAGGGCAGGTATGTACAGGGTGCAAACACTCCGGTGAAGTCGGCACAGCCGTTGCCAGTTGATGGCGCTGCTGCTGTCATAAATGTATCATTCGAAATTAACTCTCATCAAGGAGGTCCAACAACGTGAAGTTCAAGTGCCCGTCATGTGACATGAGTCTGAAGGCCGAGCCGGAGTGGGCTGGCAAAGTCGTGCGTTGCCCCGGCTGCAATACGAAGCTGCAGATTCCCGAAAACATCGGCGGTGCCCCAGCTGCAAGCTCCGAGAGTCCGTCTCTCTCCTCAGCGGCTGCCTTTTCGGCCCCTGCTCCGGACCACGATGCGCCGATTGGTGCAGGGCTGGACTCGCACATTCAAAGGCCCGAGCGCCACGGCTGGAAAGAGAGTGATCCTACGAACCCCAACGGTTACATCACCTTCGCCATCGGCGTGGTGCTGACCCTGGCGTGGTTTGGCGTTGTCTATCCCTTCCAGGCACCTGCGGCCAAGATCGTGGCGGACTACACGAGCATGGAGACGGTGGCGAACGTGTTCTACAAGCACTTCCTCATCAGCTTCATCAACACCCTCTTCTTTTTCTGGGCGTCTGCCATCCTTTACCTCAAGCTTGGCAAGCTCAAGCACCAGCGGCAGGCGTTGATCCTCGACATTCTCCCAGGAGAACTCGGTCGTGAAATCAACGGCCAGAACGTGGCCTATTTCATTGATCACCTCTACAACCTTCCTGCCCGTCTTCGTGACAGCATGATGGTGAACCGCATTCGCAAAGCGCTTGAGCTTTTCGAAGTGCGTCAGAACACGCCAGACGTGGGCTCAATGATGGCCAGTCAGTCGAACATCGACGGTGCCCGTATTGGCGGCAGTTACATCATGCTGAAGGCATTCCTTTGGGCCATTCCGCTCATGGGTTTCATCGGTACGGTTATCGGTCTTTCTCACGCCATTGCCGGCATGAGTTTCTCCAACATGGATGACGTGAGCGCGATCGTGGGCTCCATCAGCAGTGTTACCAGCGGCCTGGGCACGGCGTTCGACGCAACGCTCCTCGGCCTTGTGCTGGCAGTGGGACTGAACTTCCCCATGAACGCCCTCGCCAAAAACGAGGACGAGATGCTCAACGAGATCGACGCCTTCTGCAACGAAGTGCTGCTGCCCCGCCTCAATGATGGCGCAGGTGCCGGTGGCGGTGATGTCGCAGCCATCGCAGACTCTGTGATGAAGGGCCTCTCCAGCGCACAGAAGGAGTTCCTTGTGGATCTCAACGAGCTGTCCAAGCGGATGAACGAATACGCCGCCAATCTGGACAAACGCTCCGATGCGTTCCAGCAGGTCGTGACGAAGGAGTTCATCAACAACACCACGCAGATGCGTACGGAAATGCAGGAGTCGCTCAAAGATTCCCTCAAGGTTGTTTCCCAGTACATGGGTGCCCTTGAGACTGGCGTGCGTGGCTTGAACACGGTGCTCAAAGAGCTCGGGGAAAAGCAGGTCGTCATCCAGCAGGTGAAGAAGAAGGGCTGGTTCGGTCGCGACTGATCCTCCTGTGCTGTCCTGGTATCTGCAATTCTTGAGCCGCTAAATCCTACATGAGCCGCCGCCGCCACAAAACTGAGGAACTCCTCCTGATCCCTTTCCTGGACATTCTGTGTTCCTTGATCGGGATCCTGATTCTCATCATCGTGGTGCTGTGTGTGGCCCAGTCTCAGCAGACCAACGGGCGCAGTCCGGAGGATCTGGCGATGTCCCAGGAGTTCGTGGATCTGCAGAAGAAGCAGAAACAGGATGTCAGTACGGAGACCCTGATCAAGGAAAAGCTGGCCGCCCTCGAGAAGCTCAAGAAGGAGCTCAAAGAAAAGGATGAGCGCTCCGCCGTGTTGCGGAAGCTGCTCAGCCAGGGGGCGGACATCCAAAAGATGAATGAAGAGCTCAGCCAGAACCTGATGAAGGAGCTGGACAACCTGCTGCTCGAGATCGAAGGCCTGACCAAAACACAGGCTGACATGAAGAAGGAGATTGCCGTTC
>JBGGMQ010000047.1:0-3858 GCA_041287975.1 Verrucomicrobium sp.
CACCATCTACGACCCCTTGGCCGCGAGCATCGGGGGAGTGACACTCAGAATAACCTGATCTGTGTCTGCCCTAATTGCCACACCAAGCTGGACTACGGGTGCGTACGGATAGAACTCAGCGGGATGCGAGTAGCGCCATCGCATGGCCTCGCGCAGGCGAGTGTCGACTACCACAATGAGGTGATTTTCGGCAAAATATTGGTGGGGTGAGCCTGAAAAGCGAAGGCACTAACAACTTTCACAATGGTGCTATGGTGCAAACTTAGAGGCGTTGGTTAGATAAGAACTGTTGGACCTGCCATGCGGATCTGACATCGACCTACCCGCGTCTCTCGGAGCCAGGCTAAAAGAGTGGCACTACCTTTATACTGGCAATGGCAGTGATCATCACCTCGACAAATAGCCTTTCAGACATACACTGGTAGAGGCGAGTCCTGCTCAAATAGTAGTGAGTAGTAGTCTTAACCACTCACCCTCAAAACCTTGCCCGGCCCTGCTGCAACAACTCCAGCGGCTTCGTCCTGCCAATACTGACCGCCGGCCAGATGGCGGCGACGCAGGCGAGGACGGACACGGCCGCGAGGCTCCAGAGCACGTCTGGCCACGGCACCACCAGCGATGTGTTCATGCCGCCGAAGAAACTGATGTAGCGGGAGATGCCGGCACCGCACCAGCCGGAGACAATGCCGAAGACGAGGCTCAAGGTGCCAGCCACGAGTCCAATGAGGATGCCTTCCGCAATGACGAGGCGGACGAGGGTGCCACGAGTGAAGCCCACGGCCCGCAGGATGCCAAAGTCCCAGCGCCGGGCATGCACGGATGCCAGGAGCGTATTGAAGACACCCACGGTGGTGATGAGCAGGATCACCACGGGCAGACGGCTCATGACCCACAGCCACTGCCGGGAGTGGGCGTGCACTATTTCCCGTATCCCATCGACAGGGTGGACCTGCACATAGGCCTGTCCAGGTGCTGCCTCGCCGACCACCACATGCTTGCCTGTCGTCTCAGAGAGCAACTTCTGGGAGGCTGTTTCCAACGCGGCGTCACTGATCTGCGCCGGGTCCCGGTTCAACCAGACATAGGAGGCGGCGCGGAACTGGAAGTCGGAAGCGACGGTGGTGTAGTTTGCGAACACGAGTGCGGCCGCCCGGTGGGTGCGGGTGCGCATGCCGGTGGGCTTGGTCTGCCAGTGCCAGCCGGGCATTTTCACACTGCCAGCGATGGTGTAGGCGACGGGCGTTCCTGGACTTTCCGGCGGTACCAGCTCAAACTTGTCTCCGATCCGAAGACCGCTTTCTCGCAGGAAGTGATCTGGCACAAGGCAACCGCGCCCCTGCTTGATCTGTGTGATTGCCTGGTCGCGGTCGCCCTCGACCCAGTCAAAGTGAATGAGTGGAGTGAGCCCACCAAAGGCCTCCTGCGGATCGATCCCGACCATGACCACACTGTCCTGCCGGACTACCGTGGCCCTCACGGCGCTGTGGGTGAGATCTTCCTTCAGGCGGGGTTGTTCGACAACCATGGGCAGAGCTTTGGCAACCCCTTTCCACGAACGGACCCTGGCAGCCTGCGTCGCATCAATGCCGTCGGGCCGGAAGGCGATCATGGCATCAGGTGCCCAGGACCCGGGCACAAAACCCCCCAGCATGGTGTGGCCCCAGACCTGAATGCCAATCAGGAGCCCCAGGCCCACGGTGAGGGCAATGGCGGTGGAGATGGTGCGGGGAAGGTTCGAGGTAATCTGACTGAGAAGAAGCCTGGACGGGATGCCCAGGAGGCGGGCCAGAAAGGGGCCGAGACCCCGGTCCACCAGCATGACCACCGCCGGAGCACAGAGGATGATCCCCGCGGCCAGGCTGAGGATGCCTGCGAGCATGTAGAAGACAAACGGTGCATCATCAGCATGAGGGATGATGTGGGCCAGCGCGGGATACACCGCCATGAGCAGCAGTCCCGTGGCGAAGGGGAAGGGACGAAGCCGCGGGTTGGAGCTTTGGGCGAGCTTCCCCATCGCGTCCAGCGGCCTCACCCGCATGGCTCGGACAGCCGGCCAGACGGAGGCCAGGAGGGCACCTCCAAAGGCGCAGATCCCGGCCATGAGGATGCTCAACCCGCCGACCACGGCCCCATCCTCCCGCAACTCCGGAGCAGAGACTGCGGCGACTTTCAGGATGAGCCAGCCTGCGGTGGTGCCGACGATGAATCCGGTCGCGCCGAGGATCAATGCCTCCACCACGACGAGCATGGCGATCTGACTCCGGGTGAGGGCCACGGCGCGCAGGACGGCGAGCTGGCGGGTACGCTCCGTCACCCCCATGTTCAGCGTGCTGAAGATGATGAAAAAGGCGGCCACCATGGAGACGGCGGCTGCCATGTGCCCCTGGAACTCAAGATTCTCCGCAGAGGCGCTTTCATCCAGAGCTTCCTCGATGTCGTGTGCTTCCTGAAACTGGCAGGGAGTGGGCAGGGCGCTCAAGCGGGGGGACCACTGGAATCGAAAAGCAGTGAGATCGGCTCCAGGCTTGAACCCTACACCGATGAAGCTGATACGGCGCACCTCCCCCGAGGCCCGTTCGAGCAGGTTCGTGGAGACAAACAGTCCGCCCACACCGGGGGTCATCATTTGCATCTTCGCCACGGTGGCGCTCCATCCGGATACGTCCGGACTCTTCACCAGTCCGACGATCCTGACCCTGGTTTCCCTCGCGCCCGAGCCGAGGAGCAGTTCATCACCGAGTTTCAAGCCGCAGGCGGCCGCGGCGGACTCGCTTGCGACCGCCTCCGCTCCGTCTGGGGCGGCGACATTGAGCCACTGTCCGGCAGCAAGTTCAAAAGGGGGAGAGTCCGCCTCCGTTCCCACCACGGTGTCGGGAAAGCTCCGGTAGACTGCCTGGACCCGTGCGGGATCCGTTGCCGTCACGGGGACCTGTCGCGCCCACATGGGATCCACGACACTGACCCGGGGATCGCTGAGGAGCAATGCCAGGGCCTTGGCCGGAACGTCCTTCTGTGCGGGGGAAGGGATCGCACCGGGAGCGACCTGGCTGAAATGACTGATGGGAGCGACAGAGAGTTCGTACCGCCCCAAGGCAAGGTTCGCATACTCGTCGAAAGTGCGGAGCAGGGCGTCGTAGCCGCTTACCACCCAGATGACCATGGCGGCTGCAGCGGCAGTGGCCAGAGAGGTCAATGCGAGCCGCAGGGGATGCTCGCGCAAATGGGCGAGAGAGAGCTTCAGCACGGTTTTCATGCGGAGACGCGGAGGGCCTGTTCATAGGCGAGGGCGACGGCCTCTGCTCCGGCCTCGAGAGTTGCAGGAAATTCAGAGAGGCAGCGGCCGTCTTTGAAGACGACCACGCGGTCAGCCCACATGGCGGCTCGGGGCTCATGGGTGACCATGACGATGGTGCGCCCATCCTGCCGGGCAAGGTCTCTGAGCCTCCTGCACAGGTCCTGACCGGTCTGGGAGTCCAGGCTGCCGGTGGGCTCATCCGCCAGCAGGAGGGCGGGTTCCATGATCAAGGCCCGCGCAATGGCCACCCGCTGCTGCTCCCCACCGGAAAGAGCATCTGGGCGGTGGAGTCGTCTTTCCTGCAGGCCCAGCCGCTCCATGACGCTGCCGACTCGTGCGGGGCCATCGGGAAGGCCCATGGCTGGGAGGTGAATGTTCTCCTCGGCAGTGAGGCTGGGGATGAGATTGAACGCCTGAAACACCATGCCGATCTTCTTCCTGCGGAAACGGGTGAGGGCGGAGTCAGACAATGCGGCGAGGTCCTGGCCGTCCACGACCACGCTGCCTTCATTCACATCCGTCAGGCCCGCCATGGCATGCAGGAGCGTGCTCTTGCCGGAGCC
>JBGGMQ010000048.1:0-3835 GCA_041287975.1 Verrucomicrobium sp.
TTGAGTGGCGCTTCTTTAATGTCCTGAGCGGCGAATGGGAGCCGGTCTGGAACGACACACTGCCGCTCTATCCGCTGGGGGTAATCACCGCGAACCCGGCCCCGGAACCCGGTGCACCGGCTCCTGGCCCTGGCGGCATGCCCGCACGAACGCTTGGCGGCAAAGGAAGCCGCCCGCAACTCGTGGAACTTCGCCTGGCCATCGGCGCAGACCGCCCCAGCCGCTGGCTTTTCTGGGTGCCACCGGCCGAGCCCCCTGCTGGAGGAAGTGGCTCCCCCACCCCCAACCCTGGCGGCATGCCGGGTCCCGGTGGTCAGCAACCGGGCAGGATTGAGGTGGACGTCCCCATTCCCGTGCCTGAGCCCAATCCCTAGTGATCGCGGCGGCGTCGGACAGGATCGACTTGCCGCTCACGGCTTTAACATGTCCAGTGGCCAGGCCGATTGTCCTGAAGCATAGAAGTTCCCGATGTTGGGCAGGATGAGAGGCAGATCACTTTTGTTGGCTTCTAGCCATAGGGCCAACTCGGCGAAGAGAGAGTCGCAACTGGTGGTCGGGATGAAGCGACCGCGCCCGGTGTCGAGGGGGTTCACTTCAGCGCCTACATCCGGATTCACGGCCAGAGATGGATATTGCCCATAGATCTTCTTGCCTGCCACGTTGCCCCCCACAACGAGTTGATTACTGCCCCACGCATGGTCAGAGCCACGACTGTTGGAGGTCAGGGTGCGACCGAAGTCAGACGCCGTGAACAGCGTCACTTGATTTTGCAGGCCCATCGTGACCAGAGCGTCATAGAACGCTTTGATGGCCGCACTTACTTGCGGAAGCATGGCAGCCTGGCTCTCCAGCACGGAGTCATGGTGGTCCCAACCTCCCCACTGGATGAAATAGGTCTGCCGGGTCGCCCCCATGGCGGTGTGGCCCTTGATCGATTTCGCGACCATTTTAAGACGGTTACCCACGTAGGTGGCAGGAAAAGTCACTCCGCTGGGCAGATCGGGGGCACTGGCAGTGGCAAAAGTGTCATAGGCGTCCATGGCCTGCTTCTTGCGAGTGTTGAATGTCTGGGCCAGGAGATTGGAGTACTGCTGGGCCAGTTGACTGTCTACTGCCGTGCTCATGGCATTCTGGAGGCTGCTTCCCGTCCAGCCTTTGTTATAATTGAGCAATTCCACAGCGCCGTCCGGCGTGATGGCGTACTCCGTCGCGGTGTCCCCGGTCTGCCAGACATTGCCACCGTCCAGACTGATCTGCATGGGCACGGTCTGACCAGAGTTGATGTGCTGGATGAGATCAGCCAACCGACCGCCCCAACCAATGCCTGAGCGAGAATGCGGCACCCCTGTCTGCCACTGCTCGATCTGGTCAGAGTGCGAATAGAGACCCAGCGGCACCCGCTTGAGGTTTTGAGCCACTTGGGTCCGGTTGAATACGGGTTCGATGAGAGTACCCACATTCGCGACAAAGGCCGCGTTTCCGGCATTGAAGAGCTGAGACACGCCTGGCATGCCGGGGTGCACCGCGAAGTCAGGCAACCCGTCAGGCTGGATGGTGGTGGCAGTGAGCTGATTGGCAGGGATGGCAAGATTGGCCCGTGAGGCCTGATAGGTCGCGTAGGCTCCCGCTTCCCGTGGAATCAACATGTTGAATGAATCATTCCCGCCCGCGAGGAACAAGCACACCAGAGCCCGGTACTCACCCTGGGCAGGAGCAGAAGCTGTGGCCAGACCTTCTGCCAGACGCAGGTTGAGCAGAGTATTGAGCACCGGGATGGAACTCACTGCCGCACAACTGGCCTGACCTAAAAACTGGCGACGGGAAACAGAGGGTTTTTCCTTCATGACAAACGAAAAAGGGAAATCTAAAGATGGCTCAACGCTGCACATTGAATTCAGGGGAAGTCACGATGAGGTAAATCGCCATCCTCAGCCGCTCGCGATGCCACATCCAGCCGCCTAATTTCAGCACTGCCTCACGAATGATCTGGAACTGCTGCGGGCTCAGTGTACCCCCCGTTAGTGCCAGATCCAGGCGTCGTAGCAGCGGGTCCGGGTCCAGTTGATCGTCAAGATCCGGCGAATCCTGGAGCCCCAGAAGCTCTACCCCGGAAACAATCATCGCCAATTCGGTGCCAGTCTGCAGCCGCACATTGTTGTTGGGATTCGAGGTACCCCAGCGGTGCAGGCTGCCGTTGATCGAGTTCCAGAAATAATTGGGGCCGGAAATCGCCGTGCTGGCATTGATGAGTTGAAACTCAGGTGCCACCAGGCCTGCCTGGGTCACTGGCCCTGGAGGGCTGTGATTGGGCAGGAAGAAGTTGAAGACACTCGGCGAATTCATCGGATCCTGCATGTGATCTGTGACGAACTGGTCCAAGGCATAGATGCCAGATACCGACTTTGCATTGAATGCCCGGGCCATGTTCACCACTCTCAGGAACGGCTCGCGCAGACGGCCCCAAGTGGGCTCATCGAGGTGCACCGGATTGCGAGCTTCGTCATCCAGCAGGATGGCCTTGATGACGGCCTTCATGTTGCCACGAACGCCAGTGCCGTCATTGGCAAAGGCTGCTGCCACCCGGCCAACATACTCATGGCTGGGGTTCGAGGTGACCATGCGCTGAATGAGTTGCTTGCAGACGAAAGGCCCCACGTTTTTGTGGTTGAAAAGGTTGTTCACCGCCGCCGTGACGTCTGCCATGCCGGCCGTCCCTGTATTGCCGGCAGAGGGTGTGCGGTTGGGGAGTTCCAGCCCCCCTAGCAAGGTCTTAGGCAGGCAGTCATGCTCCGCATCCCACATCTTCATCGGCACCCGAAAGTCCCTGGGATAGAGGGAAAAGTTGACGTTGTTCCCAAAAGAAAGCCCGGTGAAGACCCGTGCCAGCTCGGTGATGTCGCCATTGTTATAGGTGGGAATCGGCTGACCCTGGCCATTGAGTTCCCGCGTCCCATCGGGGTTCAACTGCCAGAGACCGATGGAGAAAAGCTGCATAATCTCCCGGGCGAAATTTTCATCGGGATAGATGCGATTCACCGGGTCCGCCTTGCGATTCCCCAAGTGGCTCAAGTAGATGCCCATGACAGGATGCATGGCCACGTCAAACAGGAGATCGCGGTAGTTGCCGAACGCATGCTTGATCATCAGGTCGTAATAGTGCGCCATCCCCGCCTGCTCCACCGCCAGTTGTTCAGGGCGGTCGGAAGTCACCAGGATCTCGCTCAAAGCAAAGGCGACCCGTTGCCGCAACGTGTCGGGATAAACGGGAGGAACCGGCTCCGCCATGACCCGTGCCCACCAGGCAAATTCCTTGTAGTTTCCGTAAAGCTGCTGACCGTTGCCATTGGCCACTGCCCACTCTGTGAAGGGCAGCAGCAGACCTTTGGGACGTTTTGATTCATTGAACTGATCATCGATCCAACCTTCAAATCCCAGGGCCATCACATCCTCGACGTTCTGCGGAAGGTCATCCGCATCGGCATCATCAGCATCAGGCCCAAAGGCTGCTTGCAAAAGGAAGCGGGCGGCTGCTTTCACCGGGGCCTGCGCCGTGGCCTCAGCCAGCTCTACCTTCGCAGAGACCCCGCTGCCGAGAGAGTAGCCGGTCCCAGTCTGAGCGGTCAGAGTGATGGTCTCATTGTCTTCAATCGATCCGTCAGTCAGCGGGGTGAATTCCACCCAAACCTCTCGTACGCCAAGAGGAAAGGTTACCTGGTTCCCAATGACAGGAGTCGTGTAGTCCAAGTTGCGCTTGGAAGATCCGCCCAGCTGCAAATTGACGGTGACGGGCTTCATCCCTCCCGTGCGGCGGACAGCAATGACACCCCTGTCCGGC
>JBGGMQ010000049.1:0-4478 GCA_041287975.1 Verrucomicrobium sp.
GCCCAAGTGGCGGAGAGATCACCATTGCGGCGGAGCACCCGCCGCTGGCTCTTGGTCAGCTCGCACTTCGCCAGATCAATGCGAAGCGGGAGAATGGTTTCCCACCGCCCCCCATGCTCCGTGATGCTGTAACGAAAGAACCCCCTGCCAAAATGCCGCCAGCCCTTGGCCCAGAGCATGTCCATGCCATGGGGTGGCACCGCAGCCGCCTCCGCTGAATCGAAGATCAGGGGAGGAAGCATTGAGAGTGGAGAAAGGGTTAGAAGTTATGAGTCATGCGGCACTCCAAATGGCGCATCGAAAAGTAAGCCCCTCATAACGCATAACGCATAACGCATAACGCATAACCCTTAACCTCTAACTCCCCCCCTCAAGCTGCAGCTTGGCCAGGGTGCGGTAGAGGCTGTTTTCCCGGACATAGAGTTCATCATGGGTGCCACGCTCGACGACGGTGCCGCCGCTCATGACGAGGATCTGATCCGCACGGCGGACCGTGCTGAGGCGGTGCGCGATGATGATGCTGGTGCGATTCTCCATGAGCTTGTCGAGGGCCTCCTGGACGAGACGCTCGCTTTCAGCATCGAGACTGCTGGTGGCTTCATCCAGCACGAGGATGGCGGGATTGGCGAGGATGGCGCGGGCAATGGCCACACGCTGACGCTGACCGCCGCTGAGCTGCGTGCCACGCTCTCCTACGAGCGTATTGTAGCCCTCGGGCAGCTTCTCAATGAAAAGGTGGGCATTGGCCTGGCGGGCGGCTTCGACCACCTCCGCATCGGTAGCCTCAGGGCGGCCATAGCGAATGTTTTCTTCAATGGTGCCGCCGAAGAGAAGGACTTCCTGCGGAACCAGGGCGAAAGACTTGCGCAGGGATGACAAAGGGTACTCGTGAGCAGGGCGACCGTCCAGCTCAATGGTCCCTTTCTCAGGTTCATAGAACCGGTAGAGCATGTTCACCACGGTGCTCTTGCCAGCACCGCTGGGCCCGACCAGGGCGATCTTCTGCCCGGCCTGTGCTTCCAGATTGAAGTCAGCCAGCACCGTGGCGTCCTTGCGGGAGGGGTAGTGAAACCACACGCCGGACATCTTGATCTCACCGCGAAGGTGGATGGGGGCCGCAGGCTGTACTTGCTCCTCGGGCTCCTCCAGAATCTCCCGCACGCGCTCCATGGCACCGCCCGCCTTGGAGAGCTGTGCCATGAGTTCGGGCATGTTCGCAATCGAGCCGCTGATGAAGGCGGTGATGAAGGTCAACTGGATGAAATGCTCGCGGTCGATCTCACCATGGATCACCATGCGCACTCCAAACCACACACAGGCGGTGAGAACGCTCATGAAGACAAAGATGATGAAGGCAACAAAGGCCCCCCGCAACCAGGCGCCTTTCAATGCGGACCCCAGGAAGTGATCCAGAAAGCCGTGATAACGCTGAATCTCCTGCCCTTCGTTGGAGAAGGCCTTCACCGTGTTGATGCTGGTCAGGCTCTCATCCACCACCACCTGGCAGGCCGCCAGTTGATCCTGGGCCAGGCGGGACACCTTGCGGATGCGGGCCCCGAACAGCGCCACCAGCAACACTGCAGCCGGGATGCAGGAAAGCATGAAGAGCGACAGCTTCACGGACTTGGTAAACACCAGCACCAGGCCTCCGACCAGAATGATGCTGTGCCGGATGATCATCGGGATCGTGGAAACAAGTGTCTCACGGATCACTTCCACATCATTGGCCAGGCGGGAGCCCAGCTCCCCGATCCTCTTCGCCTGGAGGCTGGCCATGGGCAGCCGCAGAATACGGCCGAAGGTCTCCAGCCGCACATTCACCAGGACGCGCTCCGCGGCTTTGCTGGAGAACACGATGCGCCAGAACGAAAGCACGGCCTGGAGCAGCAGCACCCCCACCAGCAACAGGGCGTAGCGGTTAATCTCGTGGGTGAAGGTCTCGACATTCTGCCCCTGCGCAGGCACGGCGAGGGCAATGATCTTCCCCGTGAAGAGCGGCACGGCAAAGGTCAGCACCGCCGTCACCAGCAAGACGCTCACTGCCACCAGGAAGACGGCCGCATGCGGCCTCAGATACTTCAGGAAAAAAGCCGCCTCTTTCTTGAACGAAGGCTTCGACGAGATCTTTTTTTCGGGCTCAGGAGTGGATGAGGATGACACAGTAAGGAGGCGGGCGTGAAGGGAGGCGTAGACTCAGCGAAATCAGGTACGAGGCAAAAAGAAACGGCGGATCCGTCAATAGAACCTCACTGTCCAGCGATCCGTGGGCTTGTCTGTAAGCTCCAGAACCGCGAGGGACTCGGCGTCATCCCGGTAGCGTCCATTGGTGGTCAGGACAAAAGGAAGGCTGCTGCCTTTGGCACCATCCTCCCCTTTCTGCCAGATGGACAACGAAGTGTTGATGCCGATCTGGCTGTTGCCATTGCCCAGCGCCCACTCATGCAGGTAGAGGTAGGAACGGGGCATGGTGACCGTGAAGCGGCGGGAGCCATCCGGGCGACTGGAGAGGCGGGCTTTGACTGCGCGCTCATCATAGTACATGGCGTAGCCCGTACCGAAGACCCAGGGAGGAAGCGGGCCCACCCTGGCATCGCCATCTGCCGCAGCGGCAGCCACACGAATGAAGTCGGTGGAGCCGGGGCCGAGACGCTTGCCATAGCTGCGAGCGTCCAGATTCAGGTCCACCGTGAGGGCGGAGTCGCCAGGATTGTCCTGAAGGTTCAGACCAAAAATGTCCCACGTGAGATAGAGTGCATTGGAATCTGCATCTGCACGGAAGCCCACACTCGGAATGGCGGGGCTGGGCATGGGAGGCGCTACCACCTGATCCCGCGGATACGCGAGAGGGCTGATGAGCGGCACCACTTCTTTGAGGCCGATGTTCCGTACGAGTTCGATCTCACGAGCAAACTTGATGACCTGGCCGCCCACACTGACGCTCATGTTGAGCGTGCCCTTCTGCCGACCGGGAGCGGTGGCCCCGGTGGGAAGACGAAGAGGCATTTTCACCAGCGTCTCCCCTTTCACAGGAATGCTGACGTTTCCACCCCAAGCCTGGCCGAACCATTTGGCCTCCCATTTGCCTTCAAGGGCCTGACTGGAGGTGTTCACCATGCGGCCTTGCAGTTCGGCGATGTTCTCCTGGTTGAAGATGGCACCAGTGTTCCAGAGGATGGCGACCGGGGTGACGGTGGCACGCACGACTTCGATGCGGGCAAGATTCCCGCCCGTGATGAAGATGGGCAACCGTAGGAAGGTCTCCTGACTCGGCAGCAGATCTGACCGGTTGCCTGTACCGCCCTCAGCCTCTGCGACACGCTCGTAGGAAATATTGATCATGGCCTTCTTGCCCGCCTTCAGAGTGACGCGGGAAGGAGCATCCAGGGGCCGCAATCCGGAGGGCACCAAGGGAAGGACCGTGAAGGTCTGCTCCTCGGCAGTGGGGTTCTCCACGCGGAAGCTCAGGGCACACTTGCCAGAGCCATCCAGAGTCGCAGTGCCAGCAGCAAGATTCCACGGCACCACTTTCGGTCCATGCAGAAGCTCGGAGAAAACGCGTTTGCCCAGGAGGCGCTGGGTGACCGTGTCCGGGTGAAGCCAGTCCGGTGGGATCACCTGATGGAAGCGGAGCTTCATGGAAGCCGCCACCTGCTGGAAGAGACGCATGGCGATCTTGTCCGGATCTGGATCATAGTCCCCAGCGACGGGATTCACGATCGTGGGCGGGGGCTTGGCTGTGGAGACAGGAGCCTCTGCAGCAGGAGACGGTGCGCCTTTGCCCGCGATGGCAGGGGTTGCAGGCGCTTTGCCATCAGCCGGGGTTGCCGCGGGACCGGCTGTGGCCGCATCCGGAGGCGTGGCGGGCTTCTTAGGCAGTCCGAGGGGATTCTTGCGCTCGTCCACCTTCATGAACCAGGCGAGGTCGCCAAGGTCTGCGTAAAAGACGCCATTCGCATCCGCCACCTCCTTCATGATGTCCGCATAGGGGCGGGTCATAGCCATCCCCTGCTCCGGCGTGTCACTCATGATGACGGTAGGTCCACAGAGAATCAGGTCCGACTTCTGGGCGTGCACGAGGTCAATCACCTCCTGCACATTGCGACGGTACACCTCGGGCTGGAGGCCGGAATTGGCGTCATTGATGCCGTAGCTGACGATGACGAGATCAGGCCGGTTCTCAAAGGCCACCGTAGTGAGCGGCTGGACGGCGTGCATGATCATGCGGCCGCCGCGGGAATAATTCTGCAGAGTGATCTCCGGCCCATGCACGGGGATAACCTTCTCCGGCTGCCCTTTGGGAGGGCGGATGAGACGGACCCCACCTGTATAAAGGAACTGGTCGGCCAGTTCACCCACGAAGATACCGCTCCATGCCTTCAGGGCATTTCCGCCGTCGGAGTCGTAGCCGAACATGTTCATGACGCTGTCCCCGATGCACACGGCGTGCACAGGCTGGCGCTTCAGCATCTTCGCGTAGG
>JBGGMQ010000050.1:0-2608 GCA_041287975.1 Verrucomicrobium sp.
TATTGCACACACAATCCGTCCTTCCACGCCCTCACCGCCATGCCTGCCCCGAATCGCAGGCCTCACCAGCGATCCCACACGTCGCATGTGGTAAATTCTAGTCACAGGCTTCCCCTTGGCGATTCAGGCCGCGCCTTCTGCTGGCGACTGAACGGGTGGGACACACCCGAACTCCTAGTTAAAACTCCTCGTCGGAGCCGTCTTCGCCACGGCGGCTCTTCTGCTTCACAGGAGAGATGTTGCGGTGGATCCAGACGCTTTGCACAAGACCCATCAGGAACATGCATACGATGAGGAACGTGCCGCCGTAGCTGGTGAATGGCAGAGGCAGACCGGTAATGGGCATCATGAGAATATTCATGCCCATATTCTGCATCGAATGCGCAAATAACATGGCCACAATACCCACTACAATGAGCCTGCCTAAGTTGTCTCGGGCATAAAAGGCCACAAAGACGCATTGTAACAAAAGCAGGGCCATGACAACGATTTGCAACAGCCCTCCCCGGAAGCCGAACTCCTCCACTATGACGGAGTAGATGAAGTCGTTGATCGCCTCCGTCGGCGTGAAAAAGGTGCGGTGCACAGAACGACCATCCACCTTCACGGAGAGCGGACCCTTGCCTTCAAAGCCCGCGGAACCCACGGCAATCTTCACTTTGTCCGCCATGTAGGCGTCACCCAACGTGTCCACTTTCTTGTTCGTGAGCATGTTCACGAAGACCTCGACGCGCTTTTTCTGGTAGGGCTTGAGGCCGAAGAAATAGGCGACGGGAAGGACGCACATCACGGCCAGGAACAAAGTGATGAGATACCTGAAGGGGATGCTGCCCACCAGAAGCATGGCGATCACGACAGGACCGTAAACGGCTGCAGAACCAAGGTCAGGCTCCTTCAACACCATGAGCATCGGAATGCCAGCCATGGCCCCGGAAACACCAAGACGGAGCCAGTGATGCCTGAACACCGGGGCAATGCGATGCAGGTCCCCAAGCACAACAGCGAGCGAAACGATCGTCGCCACAATGGCGAGCTGGGACGGCTGCAAATCTACAGGTCCAATGTGAATCTTGCTGTGCGCACCCTTTTCACCAAAGCCGATGAACTTCACCAGGATCAATCCTGCAATACCAGTGATGTAAAGGAGCCACCCGCCCCATCGCACCCATTTGTAATCAATGAGCGAAGCCACCCCAAACACGGCCATTCCCAGCACTGCCCACTGCACCTGACTGCGCCAGACGTTGGACAGGTTCATACCTTCCCGGAAGGAAGAGGCATTGTAAATAGCCCACACCCCCCACGCGATCAGCGCGATCATGTTGACCAGGAGGATCCAGTTAAGACCGAGGAACTTGCGGAAAAGGGGGGTCATGAAAAGACAGAAGACTGGGAGACCAAAGACCAAAGACACGAAACGGCCCCGCCGTGCAAACCGAAGGCAGCATCCCCAAACCCGTGACTCCGAACTTTCAATCTGGGTTCGAAATCCTGGTCAGGTCTTTTGTCTTCTGTCTTCAAGTCTTTGGTCTACAAAGATGGTACCGCCGCGAGGAGCTTTTTCGTGTACTCGTGATGCGGATCTTCACAGACTTGAGCGGCGGTGCCTTGTTCAACAATTTTGCCGCGATGCATCACAATAATTTCATCACTCATGTGCTCCACCACGGCGAGGTCATGGGCGATGAAAAGATAAGTCAGCTTGAACTGCTCCTGAAGGTCCTGAAGCAGGTTGATGATCTGGGCCTGCACGCTCACATCAAGCGCACTGACCGGCTCATCACAGACGAGGAACTTGGGCTGGACGGCAAGGGCCCGGGCAATGCCAATACGCTGGCGCTGGCCACCGCTGAATTCATGAGGGTAGCGCCACATGCTCTCGGCGGGCAGACCCACACGCTCCAGAAGCGCAGCCACCGTGTCGCGACGACCGGACTTGTCCAAGTGCCGGAAATGAATACGCAGCGGCTCGGCAATGACCTGCTCGATGGTCATACGGGGATTCAGGGAGCCGTAGGGATCCTGAAAGACCATCTGCATCTCTTTGCGCAAAGGGCGAAACTCGCCTTCACGCAGGGGGAGAATGTCCTTGTCCCTGTAAAACACCTCGCCACCCGTTGAGGGGATGAGCTTGAGGAGCGCACGCGCGATGGTGGACTTGCCACTGCCGCTCTCGCCCACAAGGCCAAGCGTGCCGCCTTCGGGAATGGAGAAGCTGACTTCATCCACGGCCCGGATTTCATCCACCTTCCGGCGCAGGAAGCCTGCATGCACGGGGAAGTGAATCTTGAGCTGATTGACGCGAACGAGGGGTGTCATAGGCGGGACGCGGCGAGTGTAGCACAACGCCCCAGCCGGGAAACTTCAATTCGCTGAAGTTTTCAGTTTCAAAGTTTTCAGTTTGCAGCGGCTTCGGAGCAAAGCGAACGCCCAGTGGTCTCAGCGCAGAGGACGCGTAACCCGCTTCCAGAAGAACTCCAGCTCACTGCCGAGACTGCTCAGGACCGAATGGTTTTCCACTCCTCCCGAAATGGGGTCCGACTCGCTTAGCAACTGGTGCATGGCGTAGATGCTGGCGAGGCTCCGGGCGTCCAGATGCATCACGTCC
>JBGGMQ010000051.1:0-2908 GCA_041287975.1 Verrucomicrobium sp.
CTGCAAAAGTTATGTCAAAATGGGCGGAACAGGATCACAGATCCTTCTCCCTCCTCCGCCTCACTCAGCTTGTTCTTTCTCCATGCCCCAACTGATGCAGGCCAGGGTGCGGGTATCGTCGACGACGATTTCAGCCCACTCGCCTTGTTCACCACCGGTGGCTCGATAGACGGTGGAGCCCGCTCCCAGGGTGTGACTGTCGATCAACTGATCTTCAGCCAGCTTTTCGGTGGCTGGGTCTCCTTCAGAAGCGGAGATGGCGGCGAGTTTGTGAGCGATCTCGAAGATCGCGCTGTCAGTGGCAACCTGGTCAGTCGAGGTCCGCAGAACGACATGGAAACTCTCTTTGCTTCCTTTTTTGTGGTGCTCGAACCAGCCGCCCAAAACGGTCCACATTTCCGGCTTGTCAGGCAGGTGCTTGTTGATTTGCGCTTTGGACATGCTGCCCCGCAAGGGCGTTTTCCCCTCGGTGTCATTGAATGCAGAGCGTCCGGAGAGGGCGGCCTCTGCGCTCGCCAAAGGTGCGAAAATGCCTGCGGGAAGATTGGAGACTTGGAAGAACTTGTTGCTCGTGGTCGGATCCACCATGGACTTCTTCGTGACCCAGCTTCCGCCGAACAGGCTGCCGTCGTAAATGAGCAGGTGACCCGTGGCCCGAAGGCCGACATAAGCTCCAACGTAGATGAGGAGAACGATCAGTAGGTTGCGGAGGGGACGCATGAGGGCAGGCGTTGATTTGTAGCGATGGCGTCGCAATTGACGTCGGATCGGTTTTAGTCCGACCTTGCTAGTCTGTCAAATCTGCATCGCTAGAGAACTTTATAATCGGTTGGGAATTATCCTGAGGATCGTCCGCGCTAGCTGTTGTTGAGGTACAGAAAGATGAGGATGACGATAAGCGCGGCGATCGTCACCAGCGCCACCTTCACCCAGCTGATGGGATATTCCCCGGCGATCTTGCCGGTAGCACCGTTGACCGTGACCTGGAAACTCTTCGTTCCGTAGGTGTAGGCGAGCATCCACACCGGCAGCAAGATGTGTTTGAAGGTCTGCCCAGAGTAGTCCGCTTGCACCTGCAGGTTGCGATGGGTGTCGCCGGGCACCTGGGAGGCACACATGCTGCGCACAGCCGCCTCCATGCGGTTCCGTGAAGCTTGTGTGGCGGCGACGAGGTCAACTTGATATTGCTCTACCACCCAGCCGGAAAGGTAACCCGGATCATAGGGCATGATCTCTGTCGTGGTGGGGAAGGGCTCCAGTTCATTGAGCAGCTTTTCATGCACCCCGCTGGAGGCCGGCACGAGGGTGTCATCAAAAAAATGCTCCAGGGCACCGCTGGCATGTTCCCAGCGGGTGCGGCGTTCGGACTCGCCTTTGGAATTGCGCACGTAGTAATAGTAGCCAGCTTCCGCCTCCCATTGGGCAGAGACGTGGGCATCGAACGTCCAGTACGGTAGGTAGATTCCGTGAACTGTGTCCGTTAGCGCCTTCCCCTTAAGGTTGTTTGGGGCAAACCAGTGGCTGCCGTACCACTGGCGGATCTGCTCCCGCACCGCGGCTTCAGCTACCTTGAAGGGGAGCAGGCCGGCAGGGCGGATGGGGGCTTTGATGTCATCGACCGCCATGAGTGCGGGGGATCCACAGAAGTCGCAGCGTTGCGCCACACGCTTGGAGTCGAAGACGGAAATGGCATTGCAGCTCTGGCAGCGCACAGTCTTGCGCTCGGTGGCCCAGCCTGTGTCCTCCTCCGGCAGGGATTGCAGGGCAGAGATCAGATCGTTCTCCTGAACGAGCGTCCCGTCTGCCTTGATTTCCGCGGGAGATTCCGTGCCGCAATAGGGGCACACAAGCGCGCGTTTGCCGGGATTCCAGACTGCCTCAGCACCGCAGGCTGGGCAGGGGAATTTATTGATGGCCGTGACTTCAGACGACATGGCGGGGACTGCAGGTGACCAGGATGGGACGCCATGACGAGCCATCCACTGCCCTTGGGGCAGAGTTGCTGTCCAGTCCTTGGATCCAGATCACCTGCGCGGGTATAGGGTGCTGCAGGATTGGGGGCGACGTTAGTGCTTGAGGAAGTCATCCAGCGCAGCCCGCGTGACGCGGTAGGCGCTGCCGATCTTTTTGCCTTTCAAGTCACCGGCATCGATGCTGGCAATGACGTCCGCCTCAGTGACTCCCAAGACTTGAGCGACTTGGGCAGGGGTCATCACATCGACGGCCACGCCAGGTGCACCGCCGCCAGGGAGGGGAGGGGGGGCGCCGCCTTGCGAGAGGTTCGTGTTCTTCATCATCTCCTGCGCCATGGCAAAGCCCATTGCCATCTCGGCTGGGGCACCTGCGCCGCCGCCTTTGCCCATGCCTTCTGCCATCTGGAATTTCACATAGTCATTGAGATTGCCAATGGCGCTCATGCTGCTGCGCTTGTCGATGGCGGCCTCCACCTCGGCCGGCACGCTCACGTTCTCCAGGACGAAACTGGCGAACTCGATGCCATACTTGCCTTGCAGGGTGGGGTTGATCGCCGGCAGGAGCGCGTCACCCATTTCAGTGTAGCGGGTGGCGAGGTCCAAGACTGGCACCTTGGCCGAGGCCAGCGCGTCACTGAACACGCTGACAATGCGGGAGCGCATGGTGTCCGCAAATTCATCCAGGCGGAAATGGTTGTCCGATCCAGCCACCTCTTTGAGGAAGAGTTTCGGGTCGACAATGCGGAAATCAAAGGTGCCGAATGCTCGGGCACGGACGATGCCGAAATCCTGGTCCCGCATCATGATGGGGTTGCTCGTGCCCCATTTGTTCCCGGTGAACAGGCGGGTGTTCAGATAGTAGATGTCAGCCTTGAAAGGGGAGTTGAAGCCGTACTTCCATCCCTTCAGGGTGCTCAGAATCGGAATGTTGTCCG
>JBGGMQ010000052.1:0-4990 GCA_041287975.1 Verrucomicrobium sp.
GACGAGCCTCCAGCCAACGGCGCACGAGACGCTTGGGCAGGCTCCCCAGGGACTTGCGCCCCGTCACCCCAGACCGGAGGATCTGGACGAAGTTGCGCAGCATCCTGGAATCATTGATCACGCGCTCGAAGATCAGCTCCAAGCGGTCGGGATCACGGGAAGCCAGCACGGCGCACAGGAGCGCCGGAGTGTCCTTCATGAAGCCCTTCTGGCGGCAGTAGAGAGCCGTGCGGGCGAGGAAATCTGTGGGAGCCTTCATGGCCAGTTGCAGCACCTTGTCGAGCTGACTCTGAGCCGAGGCGTAGTAGGTCGAGGTGAGGCACCCCGTCGCGGCGAGCTGGGCAAGAGCGGCACGATCGGCGAGATCATAGGCCACCCCGCCAGCCTCGTTCACCGCAGCAGCGCGGGGCAAGAGGGCTCCAGGGGAAGTTTGGAAGAGATGCTTGTTGGCCATGGTGTCTTATTGGATTCTGCCATCTCCTCATGCCAGGAGCGTGCCAAGCTGTGCCAAACGGGTGGTCCAAAACGCTGCAGCCCTTGTTTCACTAGGGAAGAAAGCCTGAAGAAATATTTTGAGCCTCTTTTTCGAACCCATCTCAAACAGGGTCTTGTTTATCTTTCTGGATAGTCGTATATCTTTTGATCGTGTCCGCTCAACGCCCTACCATCGTCATTGGCTTTCTTGGTGTGCAACTCGACCGGGCCAAAGGTCCTGAGCGCTGGTCGCGCTGGCGCCCCTCCGTAGGCTTGTGCCAGCATGATGACTTTCTGGTGCACCGGTTCGAGCTGCTGTTCGACCCCAAGCACAAGGCGCTGGCCGAGGAGGTGAAGGCCGACATCCTGACCTGCTCCCCTGAAACGAAGGTGCAGTTGATCCCGCTGGGCATCCGGGATCCGTGGGACTTTCAGGAAGTGTATGAGGCCCTGTTTGACTGGGCCAAGGCGTATGCCTTTGATTCGGACAAGGAAGACTATCTCATTCACCTGACGACGGGCACCCACGTCGCACAGATCTGCTGGTACCTGCTCAATGAAGCGCGGTATGTGCCAGCGCGCATCTTGCAGACATCACCGCCTCGGGGTTCGGGTCGCAATGACACCCCTGCAGGCGAGTATTCCATCATCGACCTGGACCTCTCCAAGTACGACCGCATCGCCACGCGGTTCGCCCAGGAGCAGGAGCAGACGCTGGACTTCCTGAAGAGTGGGATCGCGACGCGGAACAAGGCCTTCAACCGGCTGATCGAGCAGATCGAGAAAGTGGCGGTAAACTCCTCGCACCCCATGCTGCTGACGGGGCCCACAGGGGCAGGCAAGTCCCTTCTGGCCAGCCGCATCTATGAACTGCGGCAGCAGCGGGCCGCCCTCACGGGAAGGTTCGTGGAGGTCAACTGCGCGACCCTGCGCGGGGACCAGGCGATGTCTGCCCTCTTTGGCCACCGGAAAGGATCCTTCACGGGAGCGCAGACGGATCGCCCGGGTCTGCTGAAGGAGGCGGACAAAGGGCTCATCTTCCTGGATGAAATCGGCGAACTGGGGGCCGATGAACAAGCCATGCTGCTCCGTGCGGTGGAGGACAAGACCTTTATGCCCCTGGGTTCCGACAAGCCGGTGACGAGTGACTTCCAGCTCATCGCGGGGACCAACCGCGACCTGAGGGCGGAGGTGGTGCGAGGAACCTTCCGGGAAGACCTGCTGGCCCGCATCAACCTATGGACCTTCGCCCTGCCGGGACTCGCGGAGCGTCGTGAAGACATCGCGGCGAATGTGGACTACGAGCTGGAGCGCCTCTCCAGGCGGCAGCGGAAGCAGGTGCGGTTCAACAAAGAGGCACGCGACCGCTTTTTGAAGTTTGCCCACAGTCCCGTGGCCAAGTGGAGCGCCAACTTCCGCGACCTGAATGCGGCTGTGATCCGGCTGGCAACGCTGGCCCCGCGAGGGCGCATCACGGAAGAGTGTGTAAAAGCTGAGATCGACCGGTTGGAAGAGGCGTGGAAACGGCCTGGTGAGGTGACGACCAAAGGAGCATCGAACTCACTGCCAGGACTACTGAGCGAGGAGGAGCTCGCCCAAATCGACCCCTTCGACAGGGCGCAGCTGGAATACGTCGTGCAAATCTGCCGCGAATCCGTTTCACTGTCGGATGCTGGACGGAGACTCTTCACAGTATCACGTCAGTCCAAAGCGAAAGCCAATGACGCCGACCGGTTGAAGAAGTACCTGTCCCGCTTCGGTATAAGCTGGGAGCGCCTTCGCTCAGGATCGATGGCCGGATAACATCATTCATTCATGGTAAAGGTGTGATGGAAAAGGACGCAGACATCATCGTATTGGGAGGCGGGGCGTCAGGGCTGGCGGCGGCCTATCTGGCGGCGCGGGCCGGGCTGAAGGTGATCCTCGTCGAAGCGAGTGCGACCGTAGGCGGACTGCTCTCCACCTTCCCGGTGGGAGGCACCCGGCTGGAGCACTACTACCATCACTTCTTTTCCCATGATGAGGAGCTGCGCTGGCTCTGCGCGGAGCTCGGCATTGCAGACCGTCTCCGCTTTCATGCTGCCACCATGGGAGTCTATCGAGGAGGCAACCACTTCGCATTCAACAGCCCAGCAGATCTTTTGCTTCGATTCAAGCCAGTGGACCTGCCAGGGAGGCTCCGATTTGCTGCCACCAGCCTGTATCTGGGCCGCTACGCCGACTGGCGGAACTGGGAGCACATGACGGCACTGGAATGGTTCCGCCGGTACGCTGGCAAGTCTGCCACCGATGCCATCTGGCAGCCGATGCTGGAGATCAAGTTTGGACCCTATGCCAGTGAGGTGCCGGTATCGTGGATGATTGGGCGTCTGCGGCAGCGGATGAATTCGCGGGAGCGAGGCGATGAGCGTCTGGGCTACCTCGAAGGGAGTCTGGAGGTGCTCTTGAGCGCTCTGACGCAGCATCTGAAGCGGCTCGGCGTGGTGGTGAAAACGAATCTGCCAGTGGAAGGGCTGGTGGTCGACCAAGGGGTCGCGCACGCCATCAAGACGGCGGAAGGCACTCTTACCTCCCATCAATTACTGTCCAGCCTCCCCACCCCGCACCTGGCGCGACTGCTCGCGCCACACCACGCCGAGTATGCCAACGATCTGGCGAAGGTGCAGTACTTTGGCGCGGTGTGCACGATTCTGGAGATGAACCAGCCGCTCAGTGAGACTTACTGGCTCAACGTCGCTGACGAAGGCTTCCCCTTTGGCGGGGTGATCGAGCATACCAATCTGATCCACCCCGGGCAGTATCAAGGCAGGCATCTGGCGTATCTCTCGCGCTACTACGAAGCTGGTCACCCGCTCTCCAAGGCGCCCACGGCTGAGGTAAGCGAAACCATGCTGCGCCCCCTGTCCCGCCTCTACCCCGACTGGCGGGAATCGCAGTTGGAGAATGTGCACGTATTCCGCACCAACACTGCGGCCGTGGTTTGCGATCGCGGCTTCTCCAAGAAGGTGCCAGCCGTATCGACGCCACTTCGAGACCTCTACGCCATCTCCATGGCTCACGTCTATCCAGATGAACGAAGCTGCAACAACTCCATCCGGGTGGCGGGAGCAGCCTTGCGCAGCATGGGCCACTCCACGGGGGATCTGCCTAGGGGGCCCAGCCTCGCAGGCCTCATCGGGTTCTCCTGAGCGGAGGAGACTCAGTTAGTTGGCGGCAGGAGGAGCCGGAGGGTTGCCCTCCACCCTGAGGAGATTCTGCGGGAGCTTGGGATCCGACACAAAGTTCACCCCTGGGTACATGGTGCCCAGACGGTCTGGCCGTCTGGCAGTGATGAAATAACGGGTGGTCTCTCCGATCAGCGGGGTGGGCGCGTTCCAATAAGGAAGCCGGAACCCGCGCGGGTAGAAGGGTCTGCCGCTGTAGGGCCCCTCATCATAGAAGTATCTGAGAGTGGGGTAGCAGTGCGGCTCCACGCTCACGGTGCCCCGTTTGGGCTTGTGGCGCTCGAAGTAAGGAAGGGCCCGCCCGAGGTCGAAGTCCAGATCCCTGCGATGCAAAATGAAGCTGGCGCAAAACACACTGATGGCCACGACCAGAAACCCCTCCTGCAAAGGGGGGCTCATCCTCCAACGACCTTCTCTTTGAGAAAGGACCAGGAGCAGGTCCGCCACCAACCGCACCACCAGCACCGCGGAGAGTGCGTGGAGATAACTGCTCCACTTCGTATGCACCGCCCATGGATGCCACTTCCACAACGCCGCAGTGAAGAGCACCGCAGCGAGAGACATGACATAGACACTGCGTGAGCGAAGCCAGGGGTCAGAGGCACCCACCGGGACGGGAGACTTTCGCAGAAGGCACCAGGCGACCGCAGCCATCACGGTGGTGGGGAGGGCTGCAGGCGAGAAAATGTTCCCCGCCAGAAGCTTGAGCAAATCACCCCATGAGAGGCTTCCCAGCTTGAAGGGATTCAGATAGCCGACCAAGTTCCCTCCATCATAAACGATGCGGGCATGGTACTGCGGAACAAACCCCAGGAAGACAACACCAAGTCCCGCCACCCCGGCGGGTGCCAGGAACAACAGCAGGTGCGCCACGCGGCGTGACCAGGACACCGGCTGGCGGACGATCTGCAGGAGCCACACGAGACTGATCGCGGTGGCGATGAAGACATAGCTGTAGCGCGAAGTCATGAACACCCCGAGCACAAGCCCTCCTGCGAGACTGGTGAGGAGCTTCGGTTTCGTCAGAAACAGGTCCAAAAGCAGGCAGCCAAGGACGACGCCTGTGAACTCCATGCTGTAGGCGCGAACCTCATTTGCATAGTCCAGAAGCAGCGGATAGGCGGCTGGAACAAGGGCACTGAAGATGGCGAAGCGCCAGCTCCTCCTCCAGCGCCACCCCAGCCATCCGAGGGAGAGCACGCCAGCGAGGAAAATGGCCAGTGGCAAAATCCGCAGCCAGACAGGATCCCTCGCCACCATCAGCCAGTAGTGAAGGATCACGCTGAAGCCGC
>JBGGMQ010000053.1:0-5012 GCA_041287975.1 Verrucomicrobium sp.
TGCTCTCGTTGAAGTTGTCGCTCACGCCGCGAGTGGTGAAGCTCATGATGGTGCCGAACACGAGAAACAGCAGCCAGAGCGGGGAGCTCACGTAGCTCATGATGCCATGGAAGAAGTTCAACCGGCTGATGGGATGCCAGCCACGGGCGAACAAGAGCCAGAAGTGCTGCATGTTCCCAAGGCACCAGCGCCGGTCACGCTTCAGCATGTCGATCAGCGTCGGCGGCCCTTCTTCGTAGCTCCCGTGGTCGGTGTAGATCAGACGCACAGCGTAGCCCGCCTTGCGCATCAGAGCCGCTTCCACGAAGTCATGGCTCATGATGTGTCCGCCGAACGGCACCTTTGCCGGGAGAGGCGGCAGTGCGCAGTATTCAATAAACGGAGCCAGACGGATGATGGCGTTGTGGCCCCAGAAGTTCGCTTCCCCGCACTGCCAGTAATTCAGCCCTGCGATGAAGGCAGGCCCATAGAGAGCTTGGGCAAACTGCATCACGCGTCCCAGCAGGGTGTCTGCGCCGATCTGTTTGGGGAAAGTCTGGAGAATGCCCACGCCAGGGTTCTTCTCCATCATCCGGACCATGTTCACCATGAGCGATCCGCTCATCACGCTGTCCGCGTCAAAGACGATCATGTACCGGTAGCGCTTGCCCCAGCGGCGGCAGAAGTCACTCACGTTGCCGCTCTTGCGGTTGATCGGTGTACGACGCTTGCGGTAGAAGATGCGGCCAAAGGCGTTCAACTGGCGGCAGAGCTCCAGCCAGCCAGTTTCTTCCTCGACCCACTTGTTCGAGTCGTCGGAGTCACTCAGGATGAAAAAGTCGAAGTGTTCGAGCCTGCCCGTCTTCGCCAGGGAGTTGTAAACAGCTCGCAGCCCTTCAAACACCCGCGTCACGTCCTCATTGTACACCGGGATGATGATTGCCGTGGTCGCATTCAGCGGGGCGTCCAGGTCGTCTTTCGTGATGGTGCGGAAGAGGTCCAGCGGATCCGGCTTGGGACGGTTCATCATCCATACCCCGATCAATGCCGTCCAGAAGCCGATATTGAGCTGGTAGTACAGAGGGATAAAGAGGGCCAGCAGCGTGATCTCGTACCACGCCATCCCGTCCACCTGCAGCATCAGGAACATCAGCCAGATGCCGATGACCGTGCCCATGAAGACGAAGGAGAAAAAGGTGGCTCGGCGCATGCGCGCCGTGGTCGCGGAGGGCATGCCCGCATGGGACTGAAGCTGCGCAGTGCGGCTTCCCATTGGAGCGTGAAGGGCGGGAGAACTCATTTGTCGATCGTGAGCCGGTAGACTGCAGTGAGAACCGCAGCCACGAACAGCAGCAGTATGAAGTAGCGGATGATGGCCAGGGGGCGCCGCTCTGTCTCATCCTCCTCAGCATCTCCGAAGAGGCCGAGATCGATGGGGCGGGGGGTCATCTTGGACACCTGCAACCGTGGACCGGAAGCCCGGATCGCAGATCGCATGGCCTCCGCCATGTCTGGCGGCAGGTTGTCGCGGTCGATGAAAAAGTGCGGCCAGCGTGTTGGCCCGTCGCAAAGGTGGAAGCCGAGTCGCCCCGAACCTTCGATTTGGGACTCCGTTAACTCCATGCCCTCGTAGATCTGGCCCAGCCAGTCCCGGAGCATGTTGCGCGCCTGCTGGATCGCATGCGCCGTGGGAGTCCGTTTGGGATCCTTCTCGTGCTCATCCGCAGCCCGCCGCAGGGTTTCCAGGATCAACTGGGTGCGGCGGATGCGGTTGTGAAGACGGAAGGAGCGGAAGTAATCAGCCAGCCGGGCGTAAGCCTCGTTCCATTCTTCTTCGGACCCCGTCTTGGGCGCGAAGTGAATTGTGACTGCCTCCATCGGGAGGGCTGAATTGAGATCGGAGATCGACATGGAAGAAGTGAGCTGCTGCGGAGCGGCAGGGGAAGGTCAGACGCAAACTCGCAGCAACTTATTCTATTATCGGCGCCATTGGTAGTTCCAGCGTTCTGAAAGCGGCTTTTTATCGTCCAGCAGATCGCAGGTGATCTCAAGCAGCTTGGTCGTCGGCGGGATGTCGAGCTTGAAGAAGGCCCTCCAGCCACCGGTTTCGGAGTTTGCCATCACTCGTTTGTCGATGACTTTGGCATCACCCTGGAAGTTGACGGCCACGTCCGGTACCCAGTCGGCCTTCTTGTCTGCGCCCACAGGACCCTTGGTGAAATCCACCACGAACACGAAGTCGTTCGGGATTTCGGTTGTCGCCACGCCCTCACCCCAGCGGCTGGCAGTCACCTTGGCCAGCGCATGTTCATGCTCTTTCTGCCAGTTCAGCTTGTAGGCGAAGCGCAGCGGCTCAGTCGCCGTGGGGAAGATGTCAGGCTCCCAGAGGGTCACCACGTTGTCCCAGGTTTCTTCGCCCGTGGGGATCTCGATCAAGTGAAGCTTGCCGCGGCCGAAGCCCTCGATGGGTTCCACCCACACTGCCGCACGCTGATGGTAGCGGGCCTCAAGATCTTCAAAGTTTTTGAAGTCACGGTCGCGCTCCTGAAGGCCGAAGCCCTTGATGCCTTCGATGGCAAACACGCTGTGACGCAGCTCTTTCCCGTTGTCCAGCGGGCGCCAGAGAGTGGGGGCATGCGCTTGCTCGATGAGCAGACCGTCGGAGTCATGCACCTCGGGGCGGAAGTCGAGAGGCTTGGGATGGGTGTTTTCGCCGTACCAGAACATGCTGGAGAAGGGAGCCAGACCCAGCAGCTTCACCACCTTGCGGAGGAAGAGGGATCCGCTGATGCGCATCACCGTCGTCTCACCCGGCTCCACTTCGAATTCATAGGCACCCGTCACACTGGGGCCGTTCAGCAAGGCGTAGAAGTGGAAAACCTTCTCCCCCGCCTTGGGCTTGATGAACCAGAAATGAGTGAAATCTGGGAACTCTTCCTTTTCACCCCCCACCGTGTTGATGGCCAGACCACGGGCGGAAAGGCCCCAGCCCAGTTGCGTCGTCACGGCGCGGAAGTAGCTGGCTCCCTGGAAAACCATGAACTCAAAGCGCTTGTCCAGCAGCGTGTCGGGTGCCAGCAGGCGCAGACCACTGTATCCCGTGGGATACACCACATTCCCCGGCACCTTCAGGTCGCCGTAGTTGAAGAGGTCCTTGTTAAAAGGGATCTCGGAAGGCTGGCCGCCATCGATCTGGAAGAACTCGACGGGTTTCTTGAACATCCAGCCGGGGTGGAAAAACTCCACGCGGTAGGAGTGCTCCACATCTCCGTAAAGTGCTTTGTCAGGAATGAAGCGGATCTGCCGGTGGCCGTCGTACTTCAGTTCTTCGAAGAAAGGATCCAGCTTCATCTGGGGGGCCACATAGGGCTTTTGAGCCAGTTGGGAAGCGTACGCCTCGAGATCCAGATAGGTCCGAATGGGCGGCGGCGTCGTTCCAGGCGGAGCCACAATGGGGACTGGCACGGGAGCCGGTGCCGGAGCTGGCGTGGTGACCGGGGCGGGAGCGGGTGCTGGCTTGGGAGCTGCTTCAGGAGTCGGCGCTTGGGCCAGGACGGGTGAGGACAGAACCAACGAGCACAAACCTGCGAGAGATAGACTGCGATGCATAATGCGTTGCTCCTCGATAAAGGTGCGGAAGCGCGGCAAGAATGCCGCGAGTTCGAATAACGTCAAGCGCTGCTCATGCCTTGTTGCAGCGCCTTGTATCACCATCGTTGCAGGTCCGGCGTTTCGTGATTTATTCCTGCCAGACGAATAATCTCAGAGGTGCAGCATGGAGAAAGTGTCGGCGATGCAGAAGATTGTCATGGGTGAGACCCGGAAGGGGGGCACCTTGCTCGGATGAAAGTGTGGCATGACCTTCGTTCCCAAACGGCAACACGGGCCCCCTTGCTCGGTTGGATTCTCCTCTCCCTGCCCGTGGCTCTCATCGCAGGTTCTGCCAGCGCCTTTTTCCTGTGGGCCTTGGACCTCGTGACCCGGCTCCAGTGGGCGCACCCGAAGCTCCTCTGGGGTCTGCCGCTTGGTGGGCTGGCCGTGGGCCTGCTTTACCACTTTTGGGGAAAAAGCTCGGACAAAGGGAACAATCTCATCCTGGAGGAGATTCATGAGCCGGGTGGGGGAGTACCGTCCCGCATGGCTCCGCTCGTGCTTTGGGGCACCTTGGTTACCCACTTGTTTGGAGGTTCGGCGGGTCGTGAGGGCACTGCCGTGCAGATGGGTGGCAGTCTCGCTGCAGGCCTTGCCCGATGGCTTCGCGTGGGGCCAGAGGCCCGGCGCATCATGCTCATGTGTGGCGTCGCGGCAGGTTTCGGCTCTGTATTTGGCACCCCACTGGCCGGGGCGGTCTTTGCCATGGAGGTGCTGGTCATCGGTCGCATCCAGTATGAGGCCATCATCCCGGTGCTCATCGCCAGTGTGGTGGGGGATGTCACCTGCTCAGCCTGGGGCGTGCACCACACCCTCTACCATCTCGACGTAGCCCATGGAGCAGGCAGCCGTGCCGCCCTCGACCTTTGGCTCCTGCTCAAGGTCGCCCTTGCGGGCATTGCATTCGGTCTTGTCGCCCGTGCTTTCGCTGCCCTCACCCACGCATTTCAGAAAGGATTCGCTCGCATCATCCCCTTTGCCCCATTCCGACCTGTCCTCGGCGGACTGCTCGTCATTGCCATGGTCGGCGTCTGCGGCAGCCGGGACTACCTCGGTCTGGGCGTCAATCCTCCTCCGGGCGGTGTCATTTCCATAGTAGGCTCATTTGACCCAGGGGGTGCAGCCACCTGGAGCTGGCTGTGGAAGCTGGTCTTTACCAGTGTCACCCTTTCCAGTGGGTTCAAAGGTGGGGAAGTCACCCCGCTCTTTTTCATCGGTGCCACACTCGGTAATACGCTTGCCCTGGTGCTTCATGAGCCCGTAGGTCTCTTCGCGGCCCTGGGCTTCATTGCCGTCTTCGCAGGTGCCGCCAATACCCCGCTCGCCTGCACCTTCATGGGCATCGAGCTCTTCGGTTCGCACTACGCTCTCTACTTTGCGGT
>JBGGMQ010000054.1:0-17218 GCA_041287975.1 Verrucomicrobium sp.
GTCGAGTACTGGCCGTCGATCGGCAGCCCATGCGGGTTCACAAACCGGCTGTCCTTCATGCCCAGCTCAGCAGCGCGGGCATTCATCTTCTTCGCAAAGCTCTCCAGAGAGCCCGCATTGTCCCGGGCCAGTGCCTGGGCAATGTCATTGGAGCTCTTCACCATCAGCGCCGTCAGCAGCTGGCGGCGGCTGTATTGCTCGCCCGTCTTGATGCCCAGCCGCACCGGGGCACATTGGGTGTCACCTTGCTCCACTGTCACGGTCTGATCCAGATTGCCATCTTCCACCACGAGCAGCGCGGTCAGCAGTTTCTGCGTGCTCGCCACGGGTGCCTTCCGGTCCGCGTTTTTCTCAAAGAGGACTTCACCCGTGCTCGCATCCACCACCATCACACGCTCCGCCTGTACCTTGGGGGCCAGGCCACGAGCCTCCCGCTTCAGCGCCGCTTCCTGCTGCCGACGTGCCTTCAGGATTTCCTCGTCCAAGCTGTTCCGCAACGTCTGCAACTCTTCGCGTTGTTTGGCAATGTCTGCCGCCGTCTCGGCCAGCTGCCGCTCCTTTTCGATTAAGGCACGGTCATGCGCCAGCGTGGCTTCTTCACGGGCTGCCAGTTGCTTTTCACGCGCCTTCAGGGCATCCACCGCATTGCCCACATGGCTGGCGTCATTGCAGGAGGCCAGCAGGGCCGCGGTCAGGAGCGCCGTTGGCAAGCGGGACCTCCACACGGCAAACGCACCCCGAAGGGTGGGGGATTTGTCCTTTGAGGGGCTGTTGCTTTGATTTCTGGAAGTATCCTGGCAGGGGGCTTGTGATCCGGTCATTCGGGGCGGGGCATTTTTTCAGTTCAGATTCAGAGTTCCTGCAACAATTCCTTCAGACGCCGTGCTGGCCATTGGCCAGGGGCATTCGAACTGCCGAGATAACCGTAATTGAGCACGCTGCCGCATTTCGCAAGCACAAGCCTCGATGTCCGCCCCAGCGGCCCCATTCCCATGATGCTCACCGGCAGACGCCTTTCATTGGCCACCAGCGTCACTAGACGAGCCAGATCGGCCGGAGTGCGCAGCATCGTGGCGATTTTCACTGCATCGAAGCGGAACTGCAGCGCCATGTCGACCGCCCCCTTCAACACCTCATCACTCGGTGTCGCATTGAAATCATGGAAGGACCCCAGTACCGCGATGTTCTTCGCCTGGGCTTTGCGGATTACCGTCTGCAGCTCCATGGCGCTCCGTAGCTCCACATCCATCAAAGTTGCCACATCCAAATGGGCCTCCAGCAGCGCACTACGAGCCTCAACGCTCAGATTTTGATCCCCGCCTTCGAAAGCGTGTCTCGCGGTGATCAAAACGGGTAGAGGAAGGTGGGAGGCGTGGGCATGCAGCTCCGCCACTGGCAGCAGTATCGAATCCAGGCGCAACTCGAGAATGTCACACTCATCAGATATGAGACTTATTTGCGATACACCTTCCAGCATGTTGGAGGAGCTGATGGCTCCCACCACCAGTGGTCGGTCGCCGCTAAACAAATTTTTACTCGAAACCAGTTGTGCCATTCTAGAATTTATCTAAATTGTGCTTAAATACAAAGTTGAATAAAGGCTTGTCCCTTTGCTTCCTATGCTTGGCCGTCGTCAGGAAATCAATCTGCAGCTCCATGAGCTGGTAGACTGCGCCTTGCTGGCAGCTTGTCTTTGGCTGGGGCACTGGTTGCGCGGGGTGGTCGCCATCCAGATCTGGCCCACGCTGGACAAGATTCCACCCTTTTCTGAGTTCTTCTGGCTCATTGCAGTCATCGCGCCTTTCTCCCCGATCATTCTCGAGTCCCGGGGGTTCTATGACAACGTCTTCAATAAATCGCTCGGTCAGAGTTTGCGGCAGTTGATGGGCGCAGGTATCCGCTTGGGCGTCATGGTCGGTTTTTGCGAGATTTTCCTGAAATGGGAGGTGCGCAGCCGCGCCGTCGTCGCGCTGGGTGCCTTTTTAGGCGTGCTGGCCCTGCTTGCTCGTGAAGCCTTCGTCAAGCGCGCCCTTCGCCGCAGGCTTGCCACTGGCCATGCTGACAAGGAGCGCGTCCTTCTGGCAGGATCGCCCGATCAGATGGATGCCTTGCTGAGCAGTCTCACAGATGACCAGCGGGCTGAGATCGAAGTGGTTGGGCGCTACGAAGTCACGCATGAGCCCATCAGTCGACTCGTGGAGATTCTGCACGCCAAGTCCGTCTCCCGCGTCATTTTCAATGTCGACCACGTGTACTTCAGCAAAATCGAAGAGGCCGTGCAGGCCTGCGAGACAGAGGGCGTGGAGACCTGGCTCAGCGCAGACTTCCTCCAGACCGCCATCGCCCGCCCTACGTTCGACGTGCTGGGCGGCAAGCTCATGCTCGTCTTTCACACCACGCCCAAAATCTCCTGGGCGCTCTGGCTCAAGGAAGTCATCGACCGCATCTGCGCCTTTTTCCTGCTGCTCATGACCTCGCCCCTGTGGTTGGTGGCCATGATAGGCATCAAATTCAGCTCGAAAGGGCCTGTGTTTTTCCTGCAAGACCGTGCCGGTCGTCATGGCCAGCCGTTCAAGATGGTCAAATTCCGTACCATGGCTACTGATGCAGAGGAGGTCCGGGCCAAGCTGGACCAGCAAAATGAAATGTCCGGGCCGGTCTTTAAGCTCAAGGACGACCCTCGCGTCTTCGCTTTCGGGCGCTGGCTGCGTCGCTTGAGCATCGACGAGCTGCCCCAGTTGCTGAATGTCCTACGGGGAGAGATGAGCCTCGTTGGACCTCGTCCCCTGCCAGTTTACGAGATCAAAAAGATCGAGAAACACGCCCAGCGCCGCCGCCTAAGCGTCAAGCCGGGGCTCACTTGCCTGTGGCAGGTCATGGGGCGCAACCGCATCACCAGCTTTGAAGACTGGGTGGCGCTGGACCTCAAATACATCGACAACTGGTCCCTCTGGTTGGACTTCCAAATCCTCTTCAAGACCATTCCCGCCGTGTTGCGAGGCTCTGGCGCTCACTGACGACCGCCCTCGAAATTTGGCTCTGCCATGCCCTGGCCGCTCCGTTCAGGTCACGGCATGGCCTGTCCGTACGGACGGGCGTGTCTTTTGGCCACATATCGCTTGCATCTGGAGGAATTCGTCCCCTTACTCGCGCCCAATTTCCGCCTACTTTTTGATACCTTATGAGCAGCAAGAAAACCGCCGTTGTTACCGGAGCCGCAGGATTTTTGGGATCGCACCTCTCTGATCGTCTTCTCGCAGAAGGTTACAAGGTCATCGGCTTGGACAACCTGCTCACGGGGAATCTGCGCAACATCGCGCACCTCAGCAGTAATCCGGACTTTGATTTCGTGAATCACGACATCACGAAGTACATCGATATCGCGGGGCCAGTGGATTTGATCCTGCACTTTGCATCGCCTGCCAGCCCCATCGACTACCTTCAGTTGCCTATTCAGACGCTCAAAGTGGGCTCGCTCGGTACCCACAATGCACTGGGTCTGGCTCTCGCTAAAAAATCCACCTACCTGCTGGCCTCGACTTCTGAAACTTATGGCGACCCTCTCGTCCATCCTCAGAAAGAAACCTACTGGGGAAATGTGAACCCGGTGGGCCCTCGCGGCGTGTACGATGAGGCCAAGCGCTTCGCTGAAGCCATGACCATGGGCTACCACCGTGCCCATGGTGTGGATACGAAGATCGTTCGCATTTTCAACACCTACGGGCCTCGCATGCGTCTGGAGGATGGTCGCGTAGTGCCAGCCTTCATTGGCCAATCCCTACAGGGGCAGCCTCTCACCGTCTTCGGTGATGGCTCCCAGACCCGCAGCTTCTGCTATGTCAGCGATCTGGTGGATGGCATCTACCGGTTGTCACAAAGTGATTACCACGAGCCCGTGAACATCGGAAATCCCCGCGAAATGACCGTTTTGCAGTTCGCGGAGAAGATCCTCAAATATACCGGCAGTAAATCAGAAATCGACTTCCGTCCGCTCCCTGTGGATGATCCTAAAGTGCGGCAGCCAGACATCACGCTTGCCCGGAATATCCTTGGCTGGGAGCCCAAAGTCACCTTCGAAGAAGGCATTGCAGACACCGTCGCCTATTTTAAGGACTTTCTTGCACTCAACGCTTGATGTCCGCGCCGGGAACCTGCTAAAACTGAGTAATTCTGCGATTAATCACCGCGACGTTCCCAGTGCTGCACTGGGGTGACGAAGCGGTGTTCGCATAATCATCTCAAACCTTCCTTCTTCCTTACATGACCTTTAAAACTGGAATCCTGGCCGCGGCAATTGCGCTGGCAATTCAATCTACAGGTGTAGCCCACGCCCAGGCCGCCTCCGCTACCGTCAAGGTCGATGTGAAGGAGATGAAGGTGCAGCAGCAGCAATCGCCGCAGATCTCCGCCTCCAACGTGACGGATAAGCGCTGGAAGCCCAAGAACTGGCTGGAAGTGGACCTCGCCTTCGATGCCAAAAAGGCTCAGAAGCCAGGCGACCGCAGTCCCTTTGTCGAGAGCCTCGACGTCAAATTCTATGTCGCGCTCAACAAGCAGGACGCTACCGGCAAGCATATCCTTCTCACGGCCAATGCCACCTTCATGAACGCCAGTGTCAAGGATCTGAATCACGCCATGATGTTCGCTCCGCCGCCCGCGCTTAGCCGCCTGCTGGAGAAGCCCGAATTCTCCAACGCAGATGTCAAAGGCTACGGCGTGGAGATCTCCGCGGGGGACGGCATCGCAGGATTCTACAGCTCCATCGGCGGCCGCTTCTGGGAGAAGATCGAAAACTTCGCTGTCACGGATGGTGTCCTTCTGCCGAAGGCCAAGACTCCTTTCTCTGTTCTCTGGGGTGACTACGATCTCGAGAGCAAGCAGTAAGAATTCGTTCCACTTCCCAATGGCATAGTGCGGTGACCCCTGTCGCCAATACGCGACAGGCAATACCAAGGCGGCTCAACCCGGTCTCAATACAAAGCAATGGCGGATAGCAGTTTTGCAGTTCTCAACCTGGGCTCCCAACGCGTCGGTGCGGCGGTGTTCAGCAAGGCACGGAATGGTGATTTGATCCTTAAGGCCTTCGATTTTGCCGAGATGCATGGTGACCCCAGCGTCGAGGCAACCCGGCTCCCTCAGTTGAGGGTCGCCGTACTCGAGCTGGCGGACAAACTCAAACTCAAGGGCAAACCCGTATGGTACGCCATCCCGGGGCACTCGGTTTTCACTCGTTTCGTCAAGCTTCCGCCTTTCGATACCGATAAGGCTGACCAGATCGTCGAGTTTGAAGCACGTCAGAACGTGCCCTTCCCCATCAACGAAGTCATCTGGGACTATGAATTCATCGGTGATGAAGGCGGTGGTGAGCGCGAAGTCGCTCTCGTCGCCATCAAGGCGGATGCGCTCAACGATGTGAATGATCAGGTCGAGTCCGCTGGCATCAAAGTCGTCGGCGTCGATCTCGCCCCGCTCGCTGCATTCAATGCCTTCCGCTACAGCTATCCAGACGTTGAGGAATCCTGCCTCATCATCGATCTCGGCGCCCGTTCCACGAATCTCATCTTCATCGAAGGCAACCGCGTCTTCACCCGTAACATCCTCGTCGGTGGCAGCACCCTCACGGGGAACATCGGCAAAGAGCTCGGCATGAACTTCGGCGAGGCCGAAGAGCAGAAGCGCTCCCGCGGCTACGTCGCCCCTGGCGGTGCCTACGAGCCGAACGAAGACGAGGTGGTGGACGCCATGGCCAAGATCATGCGGAATACGATGACCCGTCTCCACGGTGAAATCGTCCGCACGATCAATTACTTCCGCAGCCAGCAGGGTGGGTCACCTCCCCGTCGTTTCTTCCTCAGTGGTGGTGGTGCTCAGGCCGCCCTCGGGGTTGAGTTCTTCCAGGAAAAGTTCAATCTGCCCGTCGAAGTGCTCAACCCGCTTCGCGGCGTGCAGCTCGACAGTAGGGTCAACCGCAGCCTCGCAGATGAAAACTCCGCCAGCATGGTGGAACTCGTCGGCCTTGGCCTTCGCCACGTAGGTGCCTGCCCCGTAGAAGTGGAACTCGTGCCGGACACCGTGGGCAGCGCCCGTGATTCCGCCAAACGTGCTCCCTTCCTCCTCATGGCCACCGCCTGCCTCTTCGCCGCTCTCGGCGTTGGCGTCTTTTACTTCAAGAAGGCGGAGGAGCAGGTGCGTGAGCGTCTCTCCACAGTCGCCGGTGAGGTGACGGAGTTGAAGAAGCATGACGCGTCCATCCGTGACTACGACAAGCAGCTCTCCCTCCTGCAAGGCCAGAGCGGCCAGCTTGAGCAGGCTGTCAACGATCGCAGCTACTGGACCAGTCTTCTCAGCTTGTTGAACACCAAGTTCGAAAACGACTTCATCTGGCTCACCCAGATCGAGGTGTTGAAGAACGGCGGCACCATGACTCCTTCCCTGGTCGCCAGCACCACCGGTGCTGCCCCCCAGATGCCTGCCGCCGCGGCTGCTGCTCCCGGTGCTCCTGGCATCGTCGCAGAGCCGCTTTACCAGCTGCGCTTGCAGGGTCTCTACCGGAAAAACGACAGCGGTCAGGCCGTGGTTTACAAGTACTACGACGACCTGAAAGCTGCCAATACTGTGTTCGCCGCTCCCCCTGCAGAGGAGAAGCCCGAAGTTGAAGCTGGACTTGAGGAAGACCGTTACGCCTACGCTTTCAAGTTCCGCCTGCCACTCGTTAAAGGAATGAAATTCGACAAGTAATGAATTGGATCAAAGAAAACAAATCACTGGCGGGCATTCTCGGCATCATGATTGCCGGAGGCATCGGCTTGGCCGCATTCCTCTTTATGTCCTACTCGGCTTATAACCAGTCCGTACAAGACTGGGAAACGGCCAATCAAGACGCTAACCGTCTCAAATCTGCCAAACTCTACCCCAATCAGGACAACGTCGACGCCAAGGAGAAGCTGGTCACCGACTATGCGGAAAAGGTCAACTTGCTTCGCTCCACCCTTCTGGATCCGAGCGTGCAGCAGGCTGTCAAACCCATCTCTGAAACCGAGTTTCAGGCCAAGCTGAAGGACCGTGCCAATACGGTGAAGCGTCTTGCTGAGTCCTCCCAGGTTCTTCTTCCTGGTGACTTCGCTCTGGGCTTCGACGAGTACACCGGCACTCTGCCCCGTACCCCTGAAGTTGCTGCTGAACTGAACGTTCACCTGGATGTGATGGAGAAGATGGTCACGGCCCTTATTCAGTCCGGCATCAAGTCGGTCGACCTTCTGGAGCGCACCAAGCTCCCGAATGAAAAGGCCGCGGTCGCCGTTGCTCCTCCCAAAGCCAAGACAGGAAAGCCTGCCGCCAGCACCAAAAAGGGCAAGGGCAAGACCATCATCACCGCAGAAGCGGCTGCTGAGCCTGTGCTGGACCGTTTCCCCATCAAGCTCATGCTGACCACAGATCAGGGTCCTTTCCAGAACCTGATGAACACACTCAGCAACCCCAAGAAAATGCCCCATTTCCTTGTGGTTCGCCAGCTCCGTGCGGAAAACGAAAAAGCAGATGGCCCTCTCAAGTCGGAAATCCGGATCACGCGTGATTCGGCTCTGAGCTCTGAGGCTCCTGCTCCTTCGGCCCCTGCAGCTCCTTCCGGCGCCGCCGCTGGCACCCAGGTGATCCTCGCCCCCAAGGCCGCTCCCAAGGACTCCATCACCGTCATGGGTGAGGAGAAAATCAAACTCTACCTTGAAGTGGACTACATCCGTTTCCGCCCGTCCGCAGACGTGGAGGAAGCAGCAGCTCCCGCAGCCACTGCGGCGGCCATCCAGCCCTGATCCCTGCGCCTCCAGTCAGGACAACGAGCTCTCTTCAAAGAACGATCCCGTCATCTTTCCGCCATCATGCAAAAGGGAAAAAGCAACTACGAACGCGTCATCCTCGCACTCGCCGCCATTGTCGCCATTGGCTTGAGCGCTTGGTTGATCTACTTGAGCCTGGGCTTCTCGGCCACAGTCGAGTCTTCCAATCCCAAGAAGGGTGCCGATGTGGGCACCGCTCCCATGGAAGGGGTGGAACACGCCATCAACCGCGCCATCTCAGACCCACCGCTTTGGGTGGCTCCGATTCGCAACAACAAGCCTGTTCCGCTGAACAAGTCAGTCCTGCTCGTTCTCAAAGACGACCAGATCTATGACTTGGCGGTGGAGACTCCCCAGTTGCGCCCCGGCATGTCCAACGAGTACCTGCGCCAGTACGAGCTGGAGTTTCACTCGCCCAACGTGGGAGACCTCGATCCTGACAATGACGGCTTCTCCAACCTGGAAGAATACAACGCCAAGCCGAAGTCGACGAATCCGAAGGACGCTCAGTCCCACCCGCCCGTCACGGACAAGCTCTTCTTGGTGCAGCGGATCTCCAACGACTACCGCATCACCCTGCGCTCGGCTTCCAGCCCGCACCAGATCGCCACACCCGATGACAAGAAGCGCAACTGGTTTGTGGATCCTGCCGCCATGGATCCCAATGGTCAGCCTGATCAGAAGGCCCGCAGCTTTGGCAAGGATGGCACCCGCTTCCGTGCCACCAAGTTTGAGCGCAAGGTCATCCCTGACCCCACTGTGGGTGAGCGTGACGTGTCTGAGTTGACGGTTGACGACATTGTCCGGGGCAACAGCCTCGTCCTCGTCATGGGCAAGGAAACAAATCTCGCGGACTATGAGGCCAAATTTGAGTTCCGTCTCAAGGTGGTCGCAGACATTCCGCCAGTCAAAAAGGGTGGCACCTTCCGTATCCCCGGATACGAAAGCACCACCTACAAAGTCATCGACATCCTGGAAGACAGCGTTGTCATCTCCCCCTTGAAGGCGGATGGCACTCCAGATGGCGAGCTCGTAGTGAAGAAAGGATAAAAGCAAATCCTTTCTTTCAACGAATTTTTAAAATTTGAACTCGCCAACGAATGCCTGATTTGAATAAACTCCGCCGAACGCAATATTCCGGCTCTCAACACTCCCAAATGACGACACGCATCAACCGATCACAGCCTATGAAGCAAACCGCGTATGTATGTATGACCCTTGCACTCTGCACCGGCGCGGGGCTTGCCGGGGGTGCTGGTGGCCCGAGTGGTTCCGCGTCTGGCATCGCCCAGCGTGAGCTCGCCCGGCGTGAAGCCCGGGTGCAGGAAGCCCAGGCTGCCATTGCCCGTGGGGACAAACTCTACGCAGAAGGCGACTTTGAAGGTGCCCTCAATGAGTACAAGGCAGCGCTTGATCTGATTCCTGATGCGCCCATGACGGCCGCGCTTCGTGATGAAGCCACCGCCAAATATTGCGACGCCGCTGTCGAGCTCGCTCGCGAGCGCGCCCAGAACGGCCGCTATGCCGAGGCCAAGGCGCTCCTCAACGACGCTCTTGCCCGCAACCCTGATCACGTCAAAGCCAAAAAGCTTCTCGCTGAACTCGATGATCCCGTTCGCTATGAGCCTGCTCTGACGCCTGAGCACGCAAAGAATGTCGAAGACGTGGAGCGCCATCTTCAGATGGGCTACAGCTACTACAACATCGGCGACTTCGATGCTTCGATCCGCACCTTCCAGGACGCGCTTCGTATCGACAAGTACAACAGCGCTGCCCGCCGTGGCATGGAGCGTGCAGAGCAGAAGCGCTCTGAGTACTTCGATACCGCCCGTGATCATCTGCGGGCCAAAATGCTCAACGCCGTCAACGCCGGTTGGGAAGATAGCGTGCCTGTTTCCCTGTTGAACACCACCACGGACGCTTATCAAGGCGGCCAGGATGCCTCCCGCTACTACACGGAAAAGATGCAGCGCATCATTTTCCCTGCCGTCCAGTTCCAGGGCGCCAGCATTGAGGAAGCCATCGAGTTCATGCGTATCAAGAGCCGTGACTATGACACGGTTGAGCGTGACCCTACCCGCAAAGGGGTGAACCTCATCTTGAAGGCCGGTTCCGCTCCTTCCACTGCCCAGATCAGCCTTGACCTCAAGGACGTGCCCATGGTCGAAGCCCTCCGCTACATCACGGAGCTGGCCGGCATGAAGTACAAGATCGAGCCTTACGCCGTCGTTGTGGTGCCCCTGTCCGACATCAGTCAGGAGCAGTACACCCGCACGTACAAAGTTCCACCATCGTTCCTTAGTCTTGACGGTGGCGGTGCTGCTGGTGGTGGTGGTGCTGCAGGTGCCGCTGACCCCTTCGCAGCTGGCGGTGCTGCGGCTCCCGCGCTTAAGCAAAAGTCCAACGCTCTGGAAATCCTCAAGGCTCAGGGGATTCCCTTCCCAGACGGTTCCTCCGCCGTGTTCGTGGCCGCCACTTCGCAGCTCATCGTTCGCAACTCCCAGCCGAATCTCGACCAGGTCGAGGCTTTCGTGGAAGGTCTTACGAAGCAGATTCCCCAGCAGATCTACATCACGACCAAATTCGTCGAAGTCAGCCAGAAGAACACCGACGAACTCGGCTTCGACTGGTTGGTCGGTGGCTTTGACATCGGTGGCCGCTCCTTCGGCTCCGGTGGCACTGTGGGTAACTCCGCTGGTGGTCCCGTCAGCTCCACCAACTATCCCTTCAGCCAGAGTGGCGTGCCCATCGGCCAGACTCCGGTCACCGGCGGTCTTCGCTCCGGCACCAATGCCATCGCAGCGGACTCCATTGACGGCCTCATCTCCGGCCAGAGCTTGGTTTCCAGCTCTGCCCCTGGGATTTTCGCCCTCGCCGGCGTCTTCACCGATCCTCAGTTCCAGGTCGTCATTCGCGCCCTGAGCCAGAAGAAGGGCGTTGACCTCATGAGCGCCCCGAGCGTGACCACCCGGTCCGGTCAGCGTGCCACGGTCGAAGTCATTCGCGAATTCATCTACCCCACTGAGTTCGATCCACCGCAAATCCCGCAGAACTTCGGTGCCACCGGCATCACTGGCGGCTTGGGCGTGGGTTCCTCCGCAGCCTTCCCGGTCACTCCTACCACCCCGACCGCGTTTGAAATGCGCCCCGTCGGTGTTCGTATGGAAGTGGATCCTGTCATCGGTCCTGATGGTTACACCATCGATCTCAACCTCGCTCCTGAAGTGACTGAGTTCGAAGGCTTCATCAACTACGGCAGCCCGATCAACACCGCCTCCACGGATGCCCTCGGCAACCCTGCCACGGTCACCCTTACGGAAAACCGTATCGAGCAGCCCATCTTCTCCACCCGTAAAGTGACCACCGCAGTCACCGTCTGGGATGGTCAGACAGTTGCCATGGGCGGCCTCATCCGCGAAGACGTTCAGGACGTTGAGGACAAGGTGCCGATCCTTGGTGACATCCCGATCATTGGCCGCCTCTTCCAGAGCAAGGCTGAAGATCACTTCAAGCGCAACCTCATGATCTTCGTGACGGCCAAGCTGATCGATCCCTCCGGCGAGCCTATTCGTAAGCCCGCTCCGGCGGTGGTGGCACCTGCCGCTACTGCTCCTGTGACCATCGACGGTGGTCCAGGCTTGGTCCCAGCGATCAACCCCTAATCCGGGTCAGAGAGTCGGCTAACTAAGATAATTCTTCCGAGGGCGGACTGGGCAACCAGTCCGCCCTTTGCTATGGTGGGGGGATGGAGACCTGGATCATCACGGGCGGTGCCGCCTCGGGGAAGTCGACCTTTTGTAAACTCTTGGCAGAGGGAAGCCCCCGTGTGGCTTCGTTCTCCAGTGATGCTGCCGTCCATCACATCTACCAGGACAAAGAAACTGCCCCGAAACTGGCCCATGTTCTCGATGAGTCCGTGGTAGGACCTGACGGATTAGTGTCCCGCCCAGCCCTGCGGGAGCTTGCCTTCCGCGATCCCTCCATGAGGGGGAAATTGGAAAAATTCCTTCATCCTCAGGTCTATGCCATGCTCGAAGACCTCCAGGCCACCTCCCTGGAGGGGGGAAAGGTGCAAGTTTTGATTGCGGAAGTGCCATTGTTCTACGAGTCTCAATCTGACTTTCCTGCTGATGCGGTCATCGTCGTTGCCTCTGAATCCAAGCTGCAGCACGATCGGATGACAGGAGAACGCGGGCTGAACGCTGACACCGCTCAACGCATTCTCGACATTCAGTTGCCCCTCCGGCGCAAACTGGACCTCGCAGATAAAGTCGTCTGGAATGAAGGTTCGCCCGAACTCTTGCGCCTCCAGTCCCAGCTCCTCCTGCAACAACTTGTTTAGCCAGATGCAAAGTGAAGATAATCCGGTCGTCCTCTCGCCCGATGCTCCCGTAGCATCGTCTGCCCCCGGGGATCAGGCCCCAGAGCCCCTTCAGGCCTCTCAGACGCCGTCAGAGCCCGTCGCTAGCGCGCCAGGGGATGCCCCTGCCGCCGCTTCCGCGGAGGAGAAAGAGCCCACTCCGTTCCCTGAGGTGGTCCTCATCAATGACCTCCAGACCAGCACCCTCGGTGCCCTGCAGGCCCTCGCCGCCACTCTCGGCTGGCGGGTGAATGGCAGCCGCAGCAAGCACCAGCTCATCGTTGAGCTCGTCAGCTGGATGCTCCAGCACGGCACTCGTGCCGAGGTGGAGGGCTTCGTCGAGATGCAGCAGGAGAGCTTCGGTCTCATCCGCTACCCCCTTTACAATTTCTCCCCACTGCCGGAGGACATCTTTGTCCCCATCTTCGTGATTCGGAAGTTCAACCTCCGCGCCGGCCAGAAAGTCAGGGCCAGCATCAAGGTTCCCCGCGAGAAGGAAAAGTACCTCGCCATGGACCGCATTCTTGAGGTGGAAGGCAAGTCCGTCGACGAGTGGCAGCAGCCCGTCGATTTCGAAAAACTCACCGCCACCTTCCCCTCCGAGCGGATCATCTTGGAGACACCCAAGACCCCCGCCGTGAGCGCCCGCATGGTCGATCTCATCGCCCCCTTGGGCAAAGGTCAGCGCGCCCTCATCTGCGCCTCTCCACGCTCCGGGAAGACGATGCTCCTCAAGGACATCGCCCGCTCCATCACGGCCAATCATCCCGAGGTCACCCTCATCATCTTGCTTCTCGATGAGCGGCCTGAGGAAGTCACCGACTTCGAAGAAAGCGTTCAGTCGGAGATCTACAGCTCCACCTTCGACGAAAGTCCCAAGCGCCACTCCCAGGTTGCAGAGCTTGTCCTGGAGCGCGCCAAGCGCCTCGTAGAGCTGGGTAAGGACGTCGTGATCCTGCTCGACAGCATCACCCGTCTCGCCCGCGGCTACAACGCCATGCAGGGCGGCAAAGGCCGCATCATGTCAGGCGGTATGGATTCCAAGGCGCTCATGAAGCCCAAGAAGTTCTTTGGAGCCGCCCGCAAGGTGGAGGAAGGCGGCAGCCTCACCATCGTCGCCACCGCCCTGGTGGAGACAGAGAGCCGCATGGACGAACTCATCTTTGAGGAGTTCAAAGGCACCGGCAACATGGAGATCAATCTCGATCGTGAGATCGCAGAGCGTCGCATCTTCCCCGCCATCCACGTCCTCAAGTCAGGCACCCGCCGCGACGAACTTCTCTACCATCCAGATGAGTTCAAGCGTATCTCCGTCATCCGCAAACAGCTCGCCAGCGTGCCTGCTTATGAAGCGGTCGAATTCCTCCTCAAGAACATTGAACGGAGCAAGAGCAATGCTGAATTGCTGCTTTCCGGACTGCGGTAAAACATGATGGCCAATCAAACGGAGACCGGGACTGTCAGAGATTATCTTTGGATCGATGATGCTGCTCAGCTCATGGAGCTGGCCCGCAATCTTGAGGCAGGCATTCAGGCAGGGGAGATCACCCGTGTTTACCTCGATACCGAGGCCGACAGCCTCCATCATTTCCAGGAGAAGCTCTGCCTCATTCAGCTGGCTGCCAACGGCACCTACGCCCTCATCGATCCTCTCGCCATTGCCGATCTCCATCCTTTGCTCGAAGTCATCGACAAGGCAGAGATCTGGTTCCATAGCGCCGACTACGACCTGACGCTGCTCAAGCGCACCTACGGCTGGATCCCCTCCCGCCTCAAGGACACCCAGGTCGCCGCCCGTCTCACCGGCCATCGCACCTTCGGTCTCGCCTCCCTCGTCGACATGCACTGCGGCGTCACCCTGTGCAAAAGCTCTCAGAAAGAAGACTGGAGCCTCCGCCCCCTGCCCAACAAAATGCAGGCCTATGCCGTCGATGACGTCCGCTACCTCGGTCGTCTTGTCGATATCTTCATGGAAGGTCTCGTCACCAAAGACCGCGTCTCCTGGTTCGAGCAAAGCTGTGAATCCCTCCGCAAGGACATCCTCCAGCGGCAGGAGAGGGATCGTGAGGAAGCCTGGCGCATCAACGGCTCCGGCCGCCTGCGTCCTTCTGGCCTCGCCGTGCTCCGGGAAATCTGGCTCTGGCGTGACGGCATCGCCCGTGAGCGGGATGTCCCGCCTTTCCGCGTGCTGAACAACCAGCAGATGCTCGCCATGGCCACCGACTTCGAGGCCAACGGCAACGTCTATCCTCCCCCGCGCTGGCGCGGCAAGTGGAAGGAAACCTTCGAGGCCGCCATCACCCGCGTCCGCAAAAGCGACCCCGCCTCCTGGCCCGAGCGCCCCAAGAAGCATGCCCGCCGCATGACGGACCAGGACCGCTCCCGCATCGACCGCCTCTGCCAGGGCCGCGACCGCAAAGCCGAAGATCTCGACCTCGAGACCTCACTGCTAGGCTCCCGCAGCCTCATGGAAGACCTCGTCCTGCATCCCAACAGCGAAGCCAAAGGCCGCCTCATGCCCTGGCAGCGCGAAGTCCTCCAGGACCTCCTCGACGCCGAGCAAGTCCTCGTGTGACGCCCCGTTAGCGTAGCGCATCTACCCAGCGTCACGTGGGAAACTGTTGGAGTACCGACTTCAGTCAGCTCAGTTCGCGGAGCCAACAAAGCGTGCGCCCCCGCCCCCACCAGTCAAACCACTCTTCCACCTCCGCAAGCAGGGTTGGAGCGCCGCGTTCAGTCGGCTCAGTTCGCGGTGCCAACACGCCCCCGCCCCCGCCCGCACCAGTCAAACACCCTTCCGCCTCCGCAAGCAGCGTTGGAGCACGCGTTCAGCCGGCTCGGTTCGCTGAGCCAACACACGCACGCCCCGCCCACGCCAGCCAAACCACCCCTCCACCTCCGCAAACAGCTTTGGAGTACCGACTTCAGTCGGCTAAGTTCGCTAACCCGACTTGGCGGACTCAAGAGCTTGATGCAGCTCCAGCCCTTGATTTTGCGACATCGACCTCAAAAGGTCTTCACTACATCTGAAGCCATTTCGCGATCACTCTTCATCGAAGTTCAGCCGGTGATTTTGGGCGGGGCCTGCTCAGGCAATGTCAGTTTCAACTGGTCGAGCAACAGCTGCATTTCCCTGGAGGGCTGCGTGTAGCGGCTCATCACCACCTCCCGCCCATCTGTCGTGGGCAGATGCACATCAAGCATCTGCACCGTCGCAAACTTCTCCAGCACACTGCGCGGTGTCAGCCCGCTGGCCGTCAGCTTCAAGCGCGCCTTGAGCGTCACCTGCAGGCAGTACGCCAGGAATGACACAAAGATGTGTGCCTCAATGCGATGATCGTGCTGGTGATGCACCGGACGGATCCCCAAGTCATGCTTGAGTTCCTTGAACGCCTGCTCCACCTCCACCAGTTGCAGGTAATACTCCCAGAGCCGCGCAGGATCGGTGTCCGTCAGATTGGTGCGCAGCAGGTACCGCCCCTCCCGCCGCCAGGCTTCCCGCAACGTCTTGCGGTCCAGCTGCCAGCTCAACGTCGCCCGTTGCTCGCCCTTGCCGTTGCTTTTGGTTTTGCCCTCTTCTTTGGCGGGTTGCAACTGCACGCTGACTTTGACAAAGCGCGCATCGCGGCCTGCTTCTTTTTTGGCAGCGCCCAACGCTTCATGCAGGGTGTCGCGCTTGAGGGGACGCTTGCGCTGGCGCAACCCTTCGAGGGCAGCAAGGTACTTGCGCAACCGGCGGCGACGCATGGAGCGTTCTTTGGCCACCCGGTCCTCACTCTGGGCCAGCACATAAGTCTCCCCTTCATGAGGCAGCAGTTTGACGCGCACCTGGGGGCGGGCCTGCTGCCAGGGCTGCTGGGCCAGGGACTCCTCCAGCTTGCTCAAGCGCCCTTTGGGAGTGCCCACCAGATAGCTCACCGGTGGCGTGCTCTGGCGCATCTGCTCAAGGGTCTCTTCGGTGGGGATGCCCCGGTCCATGACCCAGATGCGGTCGGCCTTGCCGTACTGGTCTTCGATCTTTGCCAGGAAGGCTTTGAGCGTGGTCTTGTCCGCCGTGTTGCCCGGCAGCACTTCATAGGCCAGGGGAAAGCCCTCGGGGGTGACAATGAGAGCAATGACCACCTGCACACAGTCGCTGCGCTTGTCACGGCTGTAGCCAAAGCGGCGCAGGCCCGTGGGGTTGTCAGGTGGTTCGCACTCAAAATAAGTGCTGGTGAGGTCGTAGAGCAGCACCTCGTAACGGACTCCAAACAGGTCGCGCCAGCGTTGGGTCAGATGATCAAACAAAGCTCGTTTGTGAGCCAGGATCTTGTCGTGGCATTCGTAGAGACGGTGGATCTCAGCCAGGGCAAAGTCTGCGTCCAGCAAGTCAGCAATGGCTGTCTGGTCAAACCAGTGGCGGTGCAGCCGCCATTCACTGCCCGGTTCGATGAGCCGGTAGAGCACGAGGGTCTGGAGCACCAGATCCCAGCGGGTGCCTTCGCGGCTGGGCGGCAGACGCTGCTGCCAGAAGTCCGCCAGGAGCAACTGCTCCCACAGCTGGCAGGCCAGCCAGCAGGCCCCCCACTGGCGGGGGCGTTCCAGGCGCATGGCATGAAGGCGCAGTTGCACGATCGGGAACTCATCGACGCCGACATGTTTGGGGGCATGTTCCTCGGGAAAGAGGGCCACCTGCTGGGGGGCGCTTTCATCCTGGCCAAAGAGTTCGATGGTCTTGCGCCAGGAGGCCTCCTGGCGGCCGTTGAGTTCGCCCAGGTAAAGCACGTGCCTCTGGACCACCTGACGCGGGCTGACACGCCTGCTTTCGACGATGCTCCAGTAGAGGTGTTCTTTGCCATCCTTGAGCCGTTTGGTGCAACGCAGGAACATGATGGCCCAAGAAGTTAGCCAGCAAAACGGCGATGCAACCACCAAGGTCTTCACTACAAGCCGTTTTAGAAACGGACCCTCCCAAAATCAAGGGTTGCAGCGCGTCAAGTGGCCCAAAATAGCCGAAATCGACCGCGAGTCCGCCAAGTCGGGCTAA
>JBGGMQ010000055.1:0-2922 GCA_041287975.1 Verrucomicrobium sp.
CGGTTCCGACTCTGGTGGCGGGCCGGTCTCCAGGTGATCTTCACTTCGAAGACTTAAACTCATGCAAACACAACAACACACGGTGAAGAAAACAAATACACCCGCGATCGATCAAACAAAACTGCAATCTTTTGTGATGCGCGCCATCGGGGATCTCTCCGCCAGTTCCGGCGGAGTCATGGTGAGCCTGGGAAGCAAGCTGGGTCTCTACAAGGCCATGGCGGGTGCAGGGCCCCTGAGCGCGGGAGAACTGGCGAGTCGTACCCACTGCGCAGAGCGCTATGTGCAGGAGTGGCTGAACTCCCAGGTGGCGGGCGGGTATGTGGAATATCATGCGGCAAGCGACACCTATGAACTCAGTCCCGAGCACGCATTGGTGCTGGCGGATGAAGACAGCCCGGTATTCATCCCGCATGCCTGGAGTGTGCAGCGCTCGATGTGGTTCGATGAAGAAAAGGCGGTTGAAGCCTTCCGCACGGGTGGAGGTGTCGCGTGGGGCGACCACCACGGGGGACTTTACTGCGGCGTAGCTTCCTTTTACCGCAACGCTTATCGGGGCAGTCTCGTGGCGCAGTGGCTGCCCGCGCTTGAGGGAGTGGTGGAGCAGCTTGAGAAGGGCGTTGCCGTGGCAGATGTGGGCTGTGGTCACGGCCACTCGACGCTGCTGATGGCCCAAGCTTTTCCCCATTCGAGTTTCCATGGCTTCGACGTCCACGCGCCGTCGATTGAAGAAGCGCAGCAGAACGCAATCGAGGCGGGGCTGGGTTCAGGAGTTACCTTTGAAGTGGCCCGTGCGACGGACTATCCTGACCGGAAGTACGGGCTCATTTGCTTCTTCGACTGTCTGCACGACCTGGGCGACCCGGTGGCGGCAGCACGATACGCAGCGCAGGTGCTGGCTCCCGGTGGCACGGTGATGCTGGTGGAACCTTTTGCCAACGACCGCGTGGAGGACAATGTCTCGCCAGTGGCGCGGCTCTACTACGCAGGGTCCACCATGTTGTGCTGTCCGCACGCAGTGTCCGAAGGTGGGCACATGGTGCTGGGAGCCCAGGCGGGCGAGGCGCGATTGGCGAAAGTATTCCGCAAGGCAGGGTTCACCCACTTCCGTCGGGCGGCAGAGACGCCGTTCAATTTGATCCTGGAGGCGCGGTTGTAGGCAGCCGGCTGCGCATCAGGTAAAGCTGGGAATGGCTTTGCCTGATGCCATGCATCAACCTTTATGGATGAGGTTTTCCAGTAGACGTGCCGTCTCCTCTGCATCCTCCCGAATGTAACTGTCATGGGTGCCAGAGACCCGGTGAACCGCCATTCCTGATCTGGCGATGGCACGCCAGCCGTCCGCGAAGGTCTCTGGCGGATTGATTTCTGAAGACAGGATCAATTCCACGCGGTGATCTATCGCGGAAGGTTGGTGCTGCTTCAGCAAGCGGTAGTAGTGCTGAATGCGCTCTGGCAGGGAGGAGTTGTTTCCTTGATTGGCTTGATCGCCCGTGGTGCTCGCAGTGCCCACCCGGGCATCCAGGAGAATGACAAGGCCTGAGGGATGCCCCAAGGCTTCCGCCCGGGCGGCCAGGGCAGCGGCCATGACGCCGGCCAGGCATTCGCCAATGAAGACATACGGGCCGGCAGGCTGCACACCTCGCACGGCGTTGAATACCGCCTCTGCTTGAGTTTCCAGTCGTGAAGGAAGATCCCAGGCGGGATCCATCGCCCGAGATGGAATCCCGAAGACGGGGCGATCCGTCTTGAGCTTCCTCAGCAACGCCGCGAAGACGAGCAATTCATTTTCGCCACCCCATCCGCCGGGCAGGATGAAGATGGGTGGGCCAGATCCTTCTTTTCTGAGTATGAAAAGGAACTCTGACTGGGGTGCCCTGTGCTTGTTGCCAGCCAGACAGGTGCACACCCGCTCTGACAGCACAGCGAGGGTGGGATTTTCCAGCAACGCTATGGGAGGGAGATCCACTTTCAGAATTGTGGATATCTTGTTGAGCAACGACAGGGCTCTCAGAGAAGTGCCGCCCAGCTCAAAGAAAGTGTCCTGGCGACCGATGCGATCTATCGCAAGGACCTGAGACCATATCCCTGCAATCTGCGTCTCCAAGGGATCAGTGGGAGCTTCCCAGAGATCATCAATCCAGGCTTCGCGAGAATGGGGCGGAGGCAGCGCTGTCTTGACAACTTTGCCACTGGCTGAAGTCGGCAGCCGATCCAGCACCACCAGGGCACCGGGAATGGCGTATGAGGGAAGCGTTTCTGCCAGAGCCCGCCGCCACTCCGGCAGGTTGGGGCTGGTGCCGGTACTGGGCACCAGGTAGCCGGTGAGAAGCTTGTTGCCCTGACCATCATCCCAAGCAAAGGCCGCAGCATGGCTGATTCCGGGCAGGGCGTTCAGAGCCTGCTCCACCAGGTTAACTTCCACACGAAACCCACGGATCTTGACCAGGTCATCCTCCCTCCCGAGGAATTCAATGGAACCATCCGGAAGGATGCGGCCGCGATCGCCAGTCTTGAAAAGCCGGCTGTCCGGGTTTTGAGCCAGAGGGTCGGGAATGAAGCGCTCGCGAGTGAGGGCTTCATTTTTGAAATAACCCTGCGAAAGGCCCGCACCCCCGACGTGCAATTCGCCGGGGGTGCCTACTGGCAGAATCTGGCCTTCGGCATTCAGCACCCGGATGATCTTGCCCGCGCCCGGGCGGCCGATGTTGCAGCCAGCAGGGAGGTGTTCTTTCCTCGAGTAACGATAGGCCAGGCTCGGGGCTTCAGTCGCTCCGTAGAACAGTATGAGATGGGCAGAGGTGCTGGTGCGGATTTTTTCCTCAAGCAAGGGCGGGAAGACCTCGCCAAAACTGAGCACAACTCTCAAACTGCGGCATTCAGGTAGCAGCCCGGTCTCCAGTAGGAGCCGGAGCTGTGTGG
>JBGGMQ010000056.1:0-8029 GCA_041287975.1 Verrucomicrobium sp.
GGGCAGGCGGAGCGGTTCGTAGCGTTGGAAATGCTGTAAATCCCTCAAACAAGGGGCAAAATGGCATCCCGCACGGTCTCTGAGGGCGATATTTAACCCAAGTTAACCATCGCATTTACACGTCAAAAACGGTTAAGAAAAGCAAAATCCTGCTTGCATGGACCTATTCTCATGCTAGACATGCCGACTCCCCGCCCCGCTAACACTTGGTGCGGGTTTGTTTTCACCACCCCTCAACATGCGAGTCCGTCCCTCCGTCAAACGCCTTTGTGAGTCCTGCCGCATCATCCGACGCAAGGGCACCGTGCGCGTTGTCTGCAAAAACCCGCGCCACAAGCAGCGGCAAGGCTAATTCTTAATTCACTGACACAACACGTATATGGCACGTTTGCTTGGAGTAGAAATCCCTAATGAGAAGCGCATCGAAGCGTCGCTTCCGTACATCTATGGCATTGGTCCTTCTCTGACGAGAAAGATCCTCGCTGAAACTGGCGTTGACCCGAACATCCGGGCTGGCGAACTTACCGACGAGCAGCTCGCGGAAATCAGCCGCGTGGTTGCCGCTAAAGGCATCGTGGTTGAAGGCGACCTTCGCCGCGAACTGGGTGCTCACATGAAGCGCCTGACCAGCATCAACTGCTATCGCGCCACCCGTCACCGTCGCGGCCTTCCTGTCCGTGGCCAGCGCACCAAGACCAACTCCCGCACCCGTAAGGGCAAGCGCAAGACCGTCGGCGTGCAGCGCAACCCGAACGCCAAGGCTGGCAAGGTGTAGTCTCGGACTGACAAATTTTTTCATTGATTACCATGGCCGAAGAAAATGTGACACCCGCAGAGCCCGCCGTTGAGCCTGCGCCCGCCCCCGCTCCTGAAGCAGCTGCTCCTGAGGCAGTTGCAGCGCCCGCACCAGCAGCGGCGCCTGTAGCAGCAACTGCCGCTCCTGCTCCCGCAGAGAAGGAAAAGCCGAAGACCATCAACGATGTCTTCCTGAGCCTTGATGGCGGTGCTGCTGAAGCGCCCAAGATCATCAAAGCCAAGGGCAACAAGAACGTTTCCAGTGGCATCGTCCACGTCACCGCGACGTTCAACAACACCCAGGTGTCCGTCACCGACCGCAATGGCAACCTCATCGGCTGGTCCAGCTCCGGCAAGATGGGTTTCAAGGGTTCCCGTAAAGGCACGGCTTACGCCGGCCAGGTGGTTTCCCAAGACGCCTGCCGTCAGGCCATGGGCCATGGTCTTCGTGAAGTCGAAGTCCGCCTCAAGGGACCCGGCTCCGGCCGTGAGTCCGCAGTCCGTGCCGTTCAGGCCCTCAACATTGAAATCACTGTCATCAGAGATGTGACCCCGGTGCCGCACAATGGCTGCCGCCCTCCGAAGGCTCGCCGCGTCTAGTTCCTGTTTTGCTGTAGCACCCCATCTATCCCGTCATGGCACGTTATACTGGTCCCAAAGAAAAAATTGCCCGCCGCTACGGTGTGGCTCTTTTCGGCCCCTCCAAGGCTCTCGAACTGCGCAACTTCCCCCCAGGGCAGCACGGCGCTCGCAACACCCGCCGCAAGCTCTCCGACTACGGCACCGCTCTTGCTGAAAAGCAGAAGCTGCGTCACACGTACGGCGTGCTTGAGAAGCAGTTCCGGCGCTTCTTCGCCGAAGCTTCCCGCCGCAAGGGCGTGACTGGTACGATCCTTCTCCAGATGCTGGAGCAGCGCCTCGACAACGTGGTGTACCGCATGGGCTTCGCCAACAGCCGCTTCGCCGCACGTCAGATGGTTGGCCACGGCCACGTGACCGTCAACGGCACCCGCTGCAACATCTCCAGCGCCCAGATCAAGGCCGGCGATGTCATCGCAGTGAAGAGCACCGCACGCTCCCAGCAGCTTGCCAACCGTTTCCTCGATCTCACCCAGGGTGTCACCACCCCGGACTGGATGACCGTGGATCGCGACAAGCTCACCGGCACGGTGAACCGCTCCCCTGAGCGTGAAGAGATCGACGTGTTCGTCAACGAGCAGCTCGTCGTGGAACTCTACTCCCGCTAGTCGAAGCAAACAGCACTTTCGAAGAAGCACGGCCTCGGCCGTGCTTTTTTGTTTTATGGAAGCAGCCCCCTTCGACGTGAACGAAGCGGGTTGGGGTACCGGCTTCAGTCGGCTCAGGATGCAAACTCGACCCATGTCCCAGGCCCGCCACGGGATCCTATCGCGCAGTTCTCCTCTGGAGAGTTGGCCCGCAATCCCTAAACATTCACTCTCAAAAGGCGAACGAAGGACGTTGGAGTACCGACTTCAGTCGGCTCAGGAAACTAGCTCTCATTGCTCTCTTCTGCAGAAAATTGCGTCCGCGAATCTCTGCACTCAAATCACGTCATTCAGCCAAGCAAGGGCCAATTACCTAACACCCTCCCCCCCTCAAGCCCGATAGCTCTTCAACAGCGCATTCCAGTCCACGACATCCTTAGCCTTCGCTTCCGCCGCAGGTTCAAGGACACCGCAGAGGTGTCCATTCTCCCCATAAATTTCCAACTTCAACCCCGCGTCAGCGCCAGAGTTCGAACCCACCTTCTGATAACGCGTCGCCCAGACCTCCCACGCCTCGCGGCTATGCCGCAAGGTAAGCTGGGAATAGGGGCTGAAAAACGTCAGCCCGGCTTCACAGGGATGCCAGTGCGTCGGACGGAGCACGCTCCGCAACTGCGTTGCCTGATTCTGCACAGAGCATTGCAAGGGGATGTGACTGGCCGTGGCCAGTTCAAGCGCCCGCATCACCGTCATGGACTGGCACTGCCAGGCCAGATTCAACTCCGAAGGCAGGGCATCCAGTGCCGCGCGACGCCAGAGCGTCGAAGTACCCGCCACCAAGGTGTCCGGTCGGGTTCGACCCAAAGTGGACCAGAGGGAAACCAACTCAGTCGCGCTCATTTTCGGCGCAGGCATGTCTTCACGAGCAGCCTTCTCAGAATTCTCACCGCTAGTCCCGGAATCAAACGGAATGGCGAAGCGCCCCAGGAGCCGGTCGAACGCATCCAGATTGGAGAAATTGGTCAGCATCAGTTTCAAGCAGCCTTTGCCCTGACGGTCAAAGAACTGCAGGCTCGCTGTTTGCTGACTGCCGTGATCGTCCACAACTGCAATGGCGGAAGCCAGGTGATGCCAGTGGATCTCGGTGCCGGTATCCACATCGAACAGGAATCCTGCTCCGGGAATGGGAGTCAGGGCAGGGTATTCCCAAGTGTCTGCCAGGCTCAGGGGGCCTGAGGCGGCTGCACCAAGCACCACGTGCAATTGCCGCACGGTCTCAAATAAACGAGGCCACGGTGGGCGCAGTCCCACATAAGTGGTCGTGCCATCCTCGCTCGCCAGGCAGCGATTCCCATGCGTTTCCAGAAGATCAAAGGTGCCGGAAGGGAAGCTGTAAGCCACTCGGCCAGAAGTATCGGTTTCGGCATCCATGACGATGAGAATGTTTTAAACGACGCGAAGGATTGGACTAAACAGAAAAGGGGACGCATGGACGGGCTGAGCCCGCCTTTTCGTCCCCCAAGAGCAGTTTCTTAGGCTGCCATCAATTCCTTGGCTTCGGAGAGCTTCTTGAAGACGCCCTCGATCCAGGCATCGCAAGGATCGTCGTAGTCAGTGTCGCACTCCACACGGTCGTGAATGCGCACGCCGCCCATGGCTTCCAGTGCAGCATCGTAGTCCTTGCCGCATTTGCAGAACTGGTCGTAGCAAGTGTCGCCGAGGGCGAGCACGGAGAACTGCACGCCCGGCAGGGAGAGGCGTTGCTTCGTCACCACGGCTTCAAAAAAGTCCTCAGTGCCATCTGGGGGTTCGCCATCACCGTAGGTGCTCACTACGACCAGTGCGGTCTTGTACTCGGTCAGCACTTCCGGATGGGCGTCCAGCATGGACTCCAACACCACCTCGAAACCTTTGGCCCGGGCGATTTTGGCGGCTTTTTCCGCGCAATATTCAGAGTTGCCGGTGACGGTGCCGTAGAGGATCAAAATGCGGTCAGACATGAGCAAGATGGAGGGTGAAGGGGGATGAACTTAATCCTTTCCGGATAGTTCAACTCCGCCTGCCCTGCTTGCCTGCAAATGCCATCAGGTGTTCCCCGGTTGTCGCTTATGCCGGGGACCCACTTCCGAAGACGATCACTCCGCCTTTTTTTTCCGCTTGTGAATCCCGATCTTGTTGCCATCGGGATCCGTGATGATGGCACCGCGGCAGACAGGCGTTTCGAAGGGCTCCACGGCAAAATTCACCCCTTTGTCTTTCAAATAAGCCAGCGACTCATCGAGGTCCTCCATCTCCAGAGTGACCGCGCAGCCGTCGCCACCCGGTGTCATGAAGGGAGCCTTTCCGATTCCCAGCACGTGCGGCCCGATCTCGTATTCCACCCAGTGGGCATCTTCCTCGTTCGTCTCATCATTCGGCTTGAGCCCCAGCACCCCTTCATAGAATTCACGGGCGCGTTTCATGTCGCTCACACAGTAGGCCACGAAGGCAAATTCAAGGATCTTCATGCCTCAAAATCGGTCTCCAACTGGAGAGCGGGTGTGTGCAGTGGCCTGAGAGTTCCCTGCATTTGGGGCATGCAAAACAGAGCTTCACACGTTCAAGCCGGTGATACAGACCTCTCAAAGAATCTAGGAGGAGATGAAGTGCACCAAGTCCGATCAAGAGGATACACAGGAACCAAGATACCTCGGGAATAGCCCAACTGGATGGGGACATTGGGCGTGAGCTAATTGAGACGATGTAAAAAAGAAATAGGCCGGATACGAAGTTGATCCGCAGCGCCAGTAGCATGCCTAGCCCGAGGAAAGTCTTTTGCAGGATCCAGGTGTGTCCCTCGGCTACCGCCAAGTAGTGGTCCATCATGAAGGGCAGGTCCTTTACGACCAGACAGACGTAAACTGCAGTCCATGCGAGGGCGATGGCCCGGCTCGTCTTGGTGAAGCGGCTCAACCCAGTCCACCAAACCCAGAACAGGGGGAAAATGGCCATGCCCACCCAGAAAAAGATGCGTGAGCGTACTGACCAGAGCGGAGGGAAAACCAGATTCATGGGACCTCTTTTTGTGAGACTATCAAAACGGAATTCTCAAGGCAATGCCAATAGGCACGTTTGAAGTGACCCGTGGCATGAACTTGAAGAGCCCTTGTTTCCAGGAGAGTTTGAGTCATCTTCTTGCACTGATGGCGACCCTCTTTGACCGCTGGCGACTTTGGAGGGCAAAACGCGCCATGAACCGTCGCATCGCCGCCTTGAGTGAGGAAGAGCGGAAAGCCATCTTCGAACGCTCCCCCTACGAGCTCTATTGGGCCCAAGGGGAAGGCGTATCTCTTGTGTTGAAAGCCAAGCGTGACCTCACTGAGGCCATGGTGGACTACTTGGGTGAGTGCTGGTGGCCGGACGACTGGCGCAAGGTGGAGAACAAGCTGATCGAGCGCACACTGAAGGACGAAGCGCGGGCAACCGCTACCTCCCAAACTTGAACAGCTCCGCCTCATCGTTCTTCTTATTGAGCACTTTGTCCCGCACGATCTCGGCTGCGATCATGCTGTAGATGATCCCGTTGCCCCCAAATCCGAGGGTAAAACAGGCTCGGGGGAATTCCGGTGTCTGGCCGATGTAAGGCAGGCCATCCTCGGTTTCGCCGAACGTTCCAGCCCAGGCAAAGGCGACCTCAAAAGGGATGTCGGGAAACAACCGCTTGAACTTGCGCTGCAAGGTCAGGCTCTTGTCCGGGATCATGGCATCCCGTTTGTTGGGGTCCTGGAAATCCTCGTCTTCACCGCCGATGATGATCCGGTGATCCTCGGTGGAGCGCAGATAGAGATACGGGTCCGCATGTTCCCAGATGAGGCAGTCTTGATGCCAGGCGGGCCAGCGTCCAGGCAGCGGCTCGCTCACCAGGGCGAATGAACTGTGCAGTGACACCACCTTCTGGTCCAGGTCCCCCTGGGCCTCATAACCGGTGGCGAAGATGATGTGCTTTGCCTGAATGCTGGTGCCGCGTTCTGTCTTGATGCGAACGTTGGTGCCTTTCACTTCATACGAGACCAGCCCGGTGCGGTCGTGAACCCGCAATCCCATCCTGGCGGCGTGGCGCAGAAGAGTGTGAGTCAACCGGTAGGCGTCCACCTGCGCGCCATCGTGGGAATAGATGGCGCACGGTTTCTCGAACGGCATCTCCCGCTTCACATCCCGTTCCGTCCACCAGTCCACATGGATGCCGGCGGCTTTCCGCGCATCGTACTCTTTGCGCATTTTGGCCACATCGGACTTTCTCCCCGTGTAATAGAGGCTGGGCTTCATCTTGAAGCCACACGCGTCATCAAGTTTCGCGATCAGATCGCGGAGCTTGTAGATGGCATTCCGGCAGGCCAGATAGCTGCGCACGGCGTGATCCTGGCCCAGTCTTGCCTGGAGTTCGTGCAGAGGAGTGTCGATTTCGTATTGAAGCAAAGCGGTGCTTGCCGAGGTGCTGCCCCAGCCGATGTCCCGGCGATCCAGGAGGATGGTGGCCACACCCGCCTCCGCCAGGTGATACCCCACCAGTGCTCCTGTGATGCCACCGCCCACGATGACCACCTCGCATTTCGAATTCGCCTCCAGCGGCGAGTAGCTCTGCATGATCCCGTTTCGAAGAAGCCAGAAGGGGTGGCCAGAGCGGAGATCCATGAGTTTGAAATGGGGTGTATTGCGTCTCAACTCAGAATCTCCGTTCGCTCTTCAAAAAGCGCACTGAAGTTTGCCCCGTCCACCAGTTGAAAGTGGACCACCCCGGCCTCCGTACCGGAAGCATGCGCGCTTTCCCTTTGCACTGGTCGGGCTGGTTGGCTGTGTTGGTGGCAAGTCTCAACTTTGGGGGTGGCTTGACTCCGGTGGGTGCGGCGGACGCCCAGCCTGCGCCGGTGACCATCGTCACCTTTGGCGACTCCACCACGGCCTCTCGTGGCAAGTTGACCGTTTATTCCCAGCTCCTCCAGGAGGAGCTTCAAAATGTAAAAGTGATCAATGCCGGAGTCAGCGGCAACACTACCGAGATGGCCCGTCGACGTTTCGAGACGGACGTGCTCGCCCACCAACCGGGCGTGCTGGTCATCCAGTTCGGCATTAACGATGCTGCCATGGATGTCTGGAAGAAGCCTCCGGCCACCGCTTCGCGGGTGAGCGAGGAGCGCTATGAGGCAAACACGAAGTATTTCATCGATACCGCACAGGCGAAGGGCGCCAGGGTCATCCTGATGGCACCGAATCCTTTGCGGTGGACGCCTCAACTCAAGACCCTTTACGGACAAGCCCCCTACCTGCCAGACGACCCGGAAGGATTCAACGTCCTGCTGAAAAAGTATACGGACGTGTTGAGGCGGGTTTCTGCTGAAAAAGGCGTGCCCCTCGTGGATGTGCCCACCGCGTTCGCCGCCCGGGCTCAGGCCGCCGGCAGCAGCGTGGACAAGTTGCTGACGGACGGAATGCACCCCAATGACGATGGGCAACGCGTTGTGGCCGATGTGCTGCGGGATCAGATTCTCGCCTCTGCCACAGAGCAGAAACTCCCCATCACTGTAGGACCGCTCTGGAAGCCCAGTGGCAGTACGGTGATGCTGAATCCCGTCGTCACAGACATCACATTGCCTTCGCCAAATCCCACCGTATTGGGAAGCGGCCTGGCACCACTCAAAGGGGGCGCTGTCATGGCGGTCTACTCCACGCCGTCCAGTTACTACAGCAAACCGGGCAAAACCTGGATCGCGGGACGTCTCACGAGAGATGGTGGCAAAACGTGGGCTGAGGAAATCACCATCGCCCGTCATTCAGACTGCCAGCCCTCCCACCCCTCAGTCCTCGTGTCGCGATCCGGGATCATCCACGTGTTCTATCTGGGCTTCAAACGCTGGAAGTGGCAGGGGGTAAATCCCACACCGGATACGGAAAGCGACGTTTGGACGACCCGGAGTGAGGATGAGGGCAGGACATGGTCGGCCCCTCAGAAGATTTTTGCCGGGTACAGTGGT
>JBGGMQ010000057.1:0-7148 GCA_041287975.1 Verrucomicrobium sp.
TCAGAGTTCACCGCAGAGGGCTCCCCCGGCCAGGGCACGGCACCAGCGGTAGAGTAGAACATTCCTGAGCGAAGCGTCATGCCCTCAAAGCTCACTGGCTGGGCAGGAGTGTTCCAAGTAAGGCGGGCTTGTGAAGGATGCATTGACGGGACGGGTCTGAAACAGTTTCTACGGCACGGGTTCAGGCTTTCGCCAAATCCCTTGTCAAAACGTAGCAGTTGCAAATTTTTAGCATCTGTCACCCGAAACCTTTTTCCATAGGCGCGGTTTCTCTGCTCCAAAGTGTTGTGACAATCTATGCGAGGACGGAGAGTGAGGGCGGGGTGGAAGAGGTCTTGGGGAGGGAAAGGCGCTGAGGGCCTCGGCCGTGTAAACGCCAATGACATCAGGAGCAAGCCGACGCGATGGGCCTACCACTTCGTGGTAGAAATCCTCGACGGGTTTTCCATGGGTTGGCCTCGCTGGACTCGCCCGACCCATGGCTATTCATGGTGAACCCTTCGGGTTCGGGTTTGGCAGGGACACGCTTTCCCGCTGATTGCGAAAGTGGATTTGTTTTTTGTTGGTGAAAGGCGTGGATGGATTCTTGCGGGTTCTGTGGAAAGAACGATGAGGGAAGAACAGATGCCATAGGTGCCCTGACCCGCGTAAACGCGGAACTCCACCCCTGATTGCGGAAGTGGGTTTGTTTTTTGTTGGTGGGAGGCGAGGGCGGGAGCGGTGGTGCTCTGGGGAGGGAAGCCACAAGTGAAGAAAAAATGCTACGGGTGCACTGAGCCGTCCCGCCAGCGGGACGGACTCCAACCACGGCGCGAAAGTCGTCTGTGCACTTTCACGCTGCTTCGCGCTGATCGATTGACCAAGTCGTACCCACTATGAATGCCCAAAAAAACGCGTCCCCTTTGCAGGAGACGCGCTTAATGAGGGGACTAAGATCCGGACCTGATCGCTTTAGTAGCGGTAGTGGTCGGTCTTGTAGGGGCCGTCGACAGGGACGCCGATGTAGTCAGCCTGATCCTGGGAAAGGACGGTGAGTTTCACACCGATCTTGCCGAGGTGGAGGCGGGCAACTTCTTCGTCGAGCTTCTTGGGAAGGACGGTCACGCCGATGGGGCGGGAGTCCTTGGTTTCCCAGAGTTCGATCTGAGCGAGCGTCTGGTTGGTGAAGCTGTTGCTCATGACGAAGCTCGGGTGGCCGGTGGCGCAGCCGAGGTTCACGAGGCGGCCTTCTGCCAGCATGTAGATGGCGTTGCCAGCGGGGAAGGTGTACTTGTCCACCTGGGGCTTGATGTTGAGCTTCTTGATGCCTTCGAGCTTCTCAAGCTTGTCGACCTGGATCTCGTTGTCGAAGTGGCCGATGTTACAAACAATGGCCTGATCCTTCATCTTCTCCATGTGCTCCACACGGATGATGTCTTTGTTGCCCGTGGTGGTCACGTAGATGTCGCCGGTGCCAAGGGTGTCTTCGATCGGCATCACGCGATAACCTTCCATGGCGGCCTGAAGGGCACACACGGGGTCGATTTCGGTGACGATAACCTGAGCGCCCATACCGCGAAGAGCAGCAGCGCAGCCCTTGCCCACATCGCCGTAACCGCAGACGACGCCGACCTTGCCGGCGATCATCACATCGGTGGCACGCTTGATGCCGTCCAGGAGGGACTCACGGCAGCCGTACAAGTTGTCGAACTTGGACTTGGTGACGCTGTCGTTGACGTTGATGGCGGGGAAGAGGAGCTTACCTGCCTTGGCCATCTCATAGAGACGGTGCACACCGGTGGTGGTCTCTTCGGAGACGCCCTTCAGATCTTTGACGATCTCGTGGAAGATGCCGGGCTGCTCCACAGCAATCTGCTTGAGCAGAGCCTTGATGACAGACACCTCGTGGTTGTCGGAAGGCGTCTCGACCCAGGTGTCGCCGTTCTCCATTTCATAGCCCTTGTGGATGAGGAGAGTGACATCGCCACCGTCGTCCACAATCAACTGCGGGCCTTTGTCGCCGGGGAAGATGATGGCCTTCCAGGTGCACCACCAATACTCTTCCAGGGTCTCACCTTTCCAGGCGAACACAGGGGTGCCGGAGGCTGCGATGGCAGCGGCAGCGTGGTCCTGCGTGGAGAAGATGTTACAGGAGGCCCAGCGCACATCAGCACCGAGATCCTTGAGCGTTTCAATGAGAACGCCGGTCTGAATGGTCATGTGCAGGGAGCCCGTGATGCGGACGCCAGCCAGGGGCTTCTTGGGGCCATACTTCTCACGCGTGGCCATCAGGCCGGGCATTTCGTACTGGGCAATGTCAAGCTCCTTGCGACCGAAGTCGGCGAGCGAGTAGTCTCTTACTTTAAAATCTTCAGTAACGCGGTTGCTCATGGTGGTGTAGTGGGTTGGGGGTTTGGTTTGTTGAAATAGCTTGTGGAGCGAGACAGAAGACTGGAAGACGAAAGACAGAAGACATGCAGAGCTTCACGCGACCTTCAGTTGGCGGACGGATCACCGAGTTTTTTCATCAATCCCTGAATCATCGAGGAGACTTCTTTGGCCTCCTTGATGAGTGGACTGACGACGTCGGATGAAAGCAGACCGGCACGCTGACCAAGATAGAGCTGCGTCCGTAGCTCGGCGGAAGATCCCTTCGCGATTGCCAGGAACCTGCGAAAATCCTTGTCACTCTCTCTTTCAGACCCCTCCGCAATATTCGAGGCGATCGAAATTGCAGAACGGGCCATCTGATCCCGCAAGGCATACAATTTGATGGAATCGGCAAGCTGCAGAATCGAAACGCTCAGTCGAGCGCTCCGCTTCCACATTTCCAGTTCTTCAAAATTGTGCAGGCCCATTGCGGATCAGTTCAAGTCTTTCGTCTTCTGTCTTGAAGTCTTCTGTCTTATTTCGTTGCTTTCTGCAGCGCGGCGACTTTGTCGATGGCTTCCCAGGTGAGATCTGTGTCGTCCTTGCCGAAGTGACCGTAGTTGGTGGTCTTGCTGTAGATGGGGCGGAGGAGGTTGAGCTGCTTGACGATCTCGGCGGGCTTGAAGGAGAACACCTTTTTCACGGCGGCGATGATGGAGTCCTCGGACTTCGTGTGGGTGCCGAAGGTGTCGACGTGCACGCTCACGGGATCAGGGTGACCGATGGCGTAGGCGAACTGAACTTCGCAGCGCTCGGCGAGGCCGGCGGCGACGACGTTCTTGGCGACCCAGCGGCCCATGTAGGCAGCGCTGCGGTCCACTTTGGAGGGGTCTTTGCCGGAGAAGGCACCGCCGCCGTGACGGCCCATGCCGCCGTAGGTGTCGACGATGATCTTACGGCCGGTGAGGCCGGTGTCGCCCTGAGGGCCCCCCACGACGAACTTGCCGGTGGGGTTGATAAGGAACTCGGTGTCCTTGGTGAGCATGTTCTTCGGCAGCACCTTGCGGATCACTTTTTCGATGCAGAACTTTTCGATCTCGGCGTGATCAACACCTGCGGCGTGCTGGGTGGAGATGACCACGTTCACGATGCGGGTCGGCTTGCCGTCCACATACTCCACGGAGACCTGACTCTTGGCATCCGGGCGGAGCCACTTGGCGGCCTTGCCTGCCTTGCGGATGGCGGTGAGCTCACGGCCGAGGCGGTGGGCGTACATGATCGGAGCAGGCATGAGCTCAGGAGTCTCATTGCAGGCGTAGCCGAACATCAGGCCCTGGTCGCCAGCGCCCTGTTCCGCAGTCTTTTTGCCCTTGGCCTTCTTGGCATCCACCCCTTGGGCGATGTCCGGAGACTGGGCGGTGATGATGTTCATTACGAACACCTGGTCTGCGTGGAAGACGTCGTCATTGTTCACGTAGCCGATCTCGCGAATGGCATCACGAACGATCTGCACGTAGTCGAGCTTGGCCTTGGTGGTGATCTCACCGCCCACGATGGCGATGTTGCTCTTCACATAGGTTTCGCAGGCGACGCGGCTGTTTTTGTCCTGGGCGAGGCAGGCGTCCAGCACGGCATCGGAAATGGTGTCAGCGACTTTGTCGGGGTGGCCCTCACCGACGGATTCGGAGGAGAAGATGTAGGAGCTTGGCATGGATCAGTTTCAGTTCGTATTTACAAATGATGATGCGTTGATACGTTAGTACGCCTGCCCCGTGTCGTCAATTCTCAAATCCTTCGCCCTCCTCTCTGATGCCACCCGTGTGCGCCTCCTGGCCCTGTTGCGCCAGGAGGAACTTTCGGTGGCTGAGTTGCAGGAGATCCTGGCATTGGGACAAAGCAACATTTCCGCGCAGCTCTCGCGTTTGAAGGAAGCGGGCCTCATCTCTGACCGGCGTTCCGGGAAGAACCGACTCTACCGGATGCAGAGCCCCAGTCCCAAGGAACATGAGACCCACCAGCATCTGCTGGCGCTGCTGGATGCAGCAATGCAGGAGCTACGCGAAGCAAAGCGGGACATAACGGCTCTGAAGCTCGTTCGACGTAAACGAGCCGATACGGCGAGGTCCTACTTCGACGCCCTCGCGGGCAAGTTTGGCCGCCAGTACATCCCTGGCCGCTCCTGGAAAGCCCTGGGGGAGACGCTGCTCCACTTCGTGCCCCCGATGGTGATCGCTGACCTGGGAGCTGGGGAGGGAGTCGTCTCCCAGATGCTGGCCCAACACGCGAAGCAAGTCATCGCGGTGGACAATTCCGAGAAGATGGTCGCCTTCGGTGCGCGTCTGGCCGAGCAGCACGGGTTCTCCAATCTCGACTTCCGCCTGGGCGATATTGAGGATCCCCCCATTGAGGATGAAACCGTGGATCTCGCGCTCTTCAGCCAGGCACTGCATCACGCCGGGCACCCGAATCAGGCGCTCTCTGCGGCGCACAGGATCCTCAAACCGGGGGGACGCGTCGTGGTTCTGGACCTCCTCAAGCACAGTTTCGAGAAAGCCCGGCTGCTCTATGCCGATGTGTGGCTGGGATTTTCCGAGGTGGACATGCATGAAATGCTGGAAGCAGCGGGGTTTCGCCACATCGAGATTCGCCTGGTGGACCGGGAGCCCAAGAGCCCGCACTTCCAAACCTTGCTGGCGGTGGCGCAGAAGGCTTGACGCTGCGAATTGAATTCCATAGCGTCTAGCGCATGCATTATTTAGTTGCACGCGACGGCCAGCAGCTGGGCCAGTTTACAGTGGAGGAGATCCGCTCTGGGTTGTTCGACGGGAAGTTCCTCCCGAACGATCTGGGATGGCAGGAAGGTCAGTCCGACTGGACACCCCTGAGTCAACTTTTTGGCCAGATCACTCCTGCGGCGAGAATGAAGAGACCCTCTGGACCTCAGGTGCCCTTGGCCCAATCCGTGGCGCCGAACTATCATTCCCCCACCAATGGCCTGGCAGTGGCAGCCCTGATACTGGGCATCATCTGCCTCTTCACGGCAGGGCTGGTGGGCATTGGCGCGGTCATAACAATCATTCTCGGGCACATGGCCCTGGCGAAAGTCCGCCAGTCGCACGGACAACTTGCAGGCAAGGGCATGGCCGTAGCCGGCTTGGTGATGGGCTACCTGTCTCTCGTCCTCTTTGCCGTCGCCATGCTGGCAGCGCTGGCGGTGCCGACCTTCTCCCGCATCCAGGAGCGGGGTAATGCAACCAAGTCCATCAGCAACGTGCGGCAACTCATCACGGCCTGCCGCATCTATGCGGCGGACCATGAGGGGAAATATCCCGACAATCTTGAAGTCCTGGTGAAGGAGGAGATCCTGGAACAACAGTCGCTCGACTCTCTACTGCGTTGCCCCCTCTCAAAGGAGTACCCTGGCTATGATTACTACGGCGCGGGCAAGAAGGAAGATGAAGACCCGAACACTGTTATTTTCCTGAGCAAGGCCGATCTGCGGGGGAAAAGGATCGTCGGTCTGAACGACTCTTCCGTCTCCCTGAAAGAGCCTCCAGCGGCGCTATCGCATTGAAGTGGTTGCATCACAGTACGCGCTGGCGATGTTTTGCCATGTGTGGCATGGAGCCTGCATCGCGACAAACCCTGGTATTCCCCTCCCCTCCTTTCCTATGCAATATCACCTCGGTAGAGATGGCACGCAGCTTGGCAGCTTCCCGGAAGACGAAATCCGCGCCGGCCTGCAGAACGGACGTTTCCTGCCAACCGATCTGGCTTGGAGCGAGGGCATGCCTGACTGGAAACCCCTGTCTGAGGTTCTGCCGGGTACAAGCGCAGCCCCTTCCTCCCCAACGCTCTCACTGAGCAAGCCAGGAGATGGTGACGCATCATCTGCCTCTGCTTCAGTCTCCACGCCACAAGTCTACTCCCCCAATGCGCCTGTCTGGCAGCCACAGCAGGTGGGCACTCCGCACTATGGTGTGGGGGTGATGCCAACACCGGGGACGGCGATCGCGAGCCTGGTACTGGGTATTCTCACCATCGTCAGCTGCTACTTTGGGGTGCTCTTTGTGATCCCAGCCATCATCTGCGGGCACATCGCCCTGAACCAGATCAAGGCCTCTGGAGGCCGCTTCCAAGGCAAAGGCCTGGCATTGGCAGGCCTGATCATGGGCTACATCTGGCTGGGGCTCTGTGTGCTTTTCATCATCGGCATGGTGGTGTTCGGCGCCTTCGCTTCGGTGACCAGTCAGATCAAATAAGTTCGCACTGAATGGGGGTTCAAAAACCCTTGGAGAAAGCGCAAAGACGAGAAATGCCTTCAGAGGAGCGAAACTGGAGGCTCATCTCTCTCTCAAAGCTGTCAAAATTGCATAAACATTATAATTTTTGTAGTCATTGCGGAATTTATCGCTAGAATATTTCTCATGATCAATAATTTCACTGCGTCAACATTGCGTCCATTCGGCCTCCTGGCGACTCACGCCATGCTGGTGGTGAGTTTCCTTCAGATGAACGCCGCCCAAGCCGGAGAATCGCTGACCGCCGCGCCCATTTCCAAAGGAGTCACCCTGGAACAGGCGGTCGACTGGCGTGAGCACACTATCGCCCCAGTGGCTGATCCGATCCTTTTTGAGGACGCCGTGATCCGCAATGAGATCCGCCCGGTCTTCGGCTACCAGAACATTGCGGATGATTTCGCCACGCAAGGCGGCGATCTTCAAGTGTACGGGATGCAACTCCGCTGGGCTGCGACTCCCCGCCTGGGTCTGATGATGGTGAAGGGTGGCTGGAATGAG
>JBGGMQ010000058.1:0-4189 GCA_041287975.1 Verrucomicrobium sp.
GCACATCTATGTCGGCCTGGGAGCTTTCTTCCTCACGGCCCTGGTCTTCAAAAAGCCTCTGCGCTCCCTGCTTCCCTGGCTGGCAGTCGTGGCCATTGCCGCCATCGGCGAGTTGACGGATATGCGGGACGACCTTGCCACTTTTCATCGCTGGCGGTGGGCAGACAGCCTGCACGATCTGGTGAACACCATCTTCTGGCCCACTGCTATCATGATCCTCTGCAGACTGAAGTGGATTCGTACACAGGTTTGACAGTGGAGAAATATCCCGGTGGGACTGGCGTTACAGGTGTTCCGTCTTCGCCTCACCATGATCCGCTCCGCCCACCGTCGCCCCCTTGTACTGCTTCTCGCCGCTGCGCTGTTCACGGCTTGCCTCCCAGCAGCCAGCACGCGTGACTTCCTCAAAAAACCCGAGGCATGGTTCGCAACGGAGGAGGCAAGTGGCATCGCGGCGAGCATTCTCTCCTACCAGTCCGACTTCGGAGGCTGGCCCAAGAATCTCGACCTCACAGACTCCCCGTTCAAAGGAAGGCGCGAGGAGCTTGTCGGCGAACTCAAGCCCATCTTCGACAACGGCGCCACGACGGATGAAATCCGCTTTCTCGCCCGCATGTTCAAGGCCACCGGAAACGCCGCCTATGCCCGGGCCGTGCAGAATGCCATCGACTACATCCTCATTGCCCAGTATCCCACGGGAGGCTGGCCCCAGTCCTACCCGCCAGACACCCAGTATCACCGGCACATCACTTTCAATGATGACACCATGGTGCGGATCATGACGCTCCTGCAGGAAATCACGCGGCCGGGATCTGATGCCTATGAGTTCCTCGATCCCGATCAACGCAAGGCCGTCGAGATCGCCTTTCGGCGAGGCGTGGAGTGCATCCTCAAATGCCAGATCAAGGTCAACGGCAAGCCCACCGCCTGGTGCGCCCAGCACGATGAGATCGACCTCAGCCCGCGCCCCGCCCGGCGCTTTGAGCTTGTTTCCCTCAGTGGTGCAGAAACCGTCAAGATCGTGGAACTGCTCATGAGCCTGCCCTCCCCCAGCCCTGAGGTGGCGGAGTCGGTCGAGTCCGCCACAGCCTGGCTGCAGTCCGCGCGTATCGTGGGTTGGCGCGTCGCAGAGGGCCCCGGAGATGAGGGCAAGGGAAACAACTTCACCGCTACCAGTGGTGCATCCGCACCCGCTCTCTGGGCCAGGTTCTATGACATCGAGACCAACCAGCCTCTCTGGTCGAACCTCGATGGCGTGCGCAAGCTGGGCATGGCCAACATCGGCTGGGCCAGGCATGGCTATGCGTGGACTGGCAACTGGCCGCAGACGCTTCTGGAAAAGGACTATCCGGCCTGGAAGGCCCGCCTGGCCAACGACGGTACCGGACCCGCTCTACAACTCTGGCAGCCGACGGTGCGCATTGCTCTCGCTGGCGATTCCACCGTCACCGACACTGCTGGCTGGGGCTTCGGCTTCAAGAAGGCTGTGGCCGCAGGTGTGCTATGCCAGAACTTCGCCGGAGGCGGCCAGAGTTCCAAAAGCTTCCGCAGTACGGGCATGTGGGCCAAGGTGCTGGCCAGCAAGCCTGACTACGTGCTCATCCAGTTCGGCCACAATGACATGCCCGGCAAAGGTCCCAACCGCGAGACGGATCCCGCCACGACCTACGCCGAGAATTTGCGCCGCTACGTCAGAGAGACACGTGAGGCAGGTGCGAAGCCCATCCTCGTGACCTCACTGGTCAGACGCATCTTCAACCGCGATGGCAGTGGCCAACTGCGGGGCGAACTCGCCCCCTACGTGGAGGCCATGAAGGCCATCGCCGCCGAGCTTCAGGTCCCTCTCGTCGATCTCTACACCCTGAGCTTGAACCACGCCGTCAAACTCGGCCCTGATGGTGTCGCACCGTATGAGCCTCTGTTACCCGCACCTCCGCCCAAGGCCGCTGTTTCACCCACTGCTCCAGCAGTTCCATCCCCTGCCCCCCAGACCCCGAGCGCACCAGTTCCGACAGTCGCGTCTGCACCCGCAGCAGACATTGATTTCCCTGCAGCCACCGCCACCCTGCGCCGTGATGGCACGCATCTCAATGTGAAGGGCAGCGTCATCTACGGAGAAATCGTCGCCAGAGAACTCCTCAAAATCCTTCCCTTGCCTGAAGCAGAAAAGAACACCTGGTTCCGCCACCCAAAGTTTTGACAGGATTCTTGTTCAGAAGCTCTCGAGACCAACTCACTCAGACCTGCCTGCCGCTGGATCCCCTTGCTTCTCCTGCACTGTACCCGACCGCCTAATCTCACGAGGCGGTTGAGCCGCCGCTTGCGCCCCAGTTCACCGTCCATGACTTGGCGGTGAAGTTGAAGCTCATGCCTATCCGCGTCGCCTCGCGGATCCATTCCATGTGAATCATGATGTTCTCCCTCGGGCCATCATGTTCATCTGGAGTGACCACCCTCGTGTGCGGCTCGCCAAACTGTTCCCGCATGATCTTGACCGCCTGACCCAGCAGAGCATGCGCCTTCGCCTGGTCGATCTCTTTCGTGCGGAATCCGTGAGAGATCAGCTTTCCTTTCGAGAAGTTGAACTCCCCCTCCATCGTCACGCCCGCAACCTTTGCCAGCGCCTTCGCTTCAGTGGCCTCCTCGCCGACATCTTCCTTCAGAGGGCTCACCTCCGGCACCAAGCGTTTCACTTTTTCATAGTCGTCCGTGTATTTCAGAGCACCCAGCAAGTCGAGCACTCGTTTCAGATCCGTGTCCTCGGCGGCCGCTGCTGGGCCGGCATTCAGCGACGCAAGCCCAAGGGTAACAACGACTATCTGCAAGTAGTTTGTCATAACGATCACGAAGGGGTTGCCAACGATGCTACTCAATCCCGTCCGAGTCCGCACACCAAATCCTGTCCTCATTTTCCCGGCAGCGTTGATCTCCACCAGGGTTGATAGTTTCCTCACGCAATGGTTGTCGACAGCTCTATGGCGAGAGGGGGTTCATGAAACTGAACGACCACAGCATTTTGTCGTCGCAGAATCACAGCCCAGCGCTTGATTTTGACCGTCCCTTGTTCTAACAGAAAGCATGCTGCAAAGCCAGAGCTTTCATGGCCATCCACCTGCCCCCAAGGCCCTGCGCATCCTGCTTGTGGAAGATCATGCCGACACCTCCTTCGCCCTCTCTCGCCTCCTCGCAAAGCGCGGCCACGAAGTCCTGACCGCTTCCAAGATCGAGGAAGCCAGACGGCGCGTCGCCGATCAGTCATTTCAACTCATCCTCTGCGATATCGGTCTGCCCGACGGCAGCGGCACCGAGTTCGTCAGTGAGCAGCGGGCTAAAGGCAACCAGACTCCCGCCATCGCCCTCACCGGCTTCGGCATGGAGGAAGACGTCCACGAGTGCCTCAACGCCGGCTTCCAGAAGCACCTCACCAAGCCGCTGAATCTGCAGAAGTTGCTTGAGACGATTGAGGAAGTAATGGCTGGGAAGTAGACGGCTGCATTCTTCTAGTCATCACCCACCACTCGCTCGGACGAAACGCGTTTCCAGCGTTCTGTGATAGTGAATCGCTGACTGAAAATCTCAGACTCTTCAGCATTGAAGGTATGGTCTGTTGTGTAGCCCGTAGAAGGAACCATCACAGAGAAAAGCAAGTATTGATCGTTTCCATGTACGGAATGAATAAAAAAGATTTCCCATTGGAAAGGCACCGACCTTCCACCTTGGGAGGGACGGTGCGAGTGTCGAAGGTGTACTCTACTCCAGTAAGTCAGCGGTACCCAGGAAAGGTCGATGCGATGCCGAAGGCATCCCAGAAGGTAGCCAGGGGTCAAGGGAGTAACACGACCGACCACCCCTGGTCGTCCGCCAAAAGTGAATTCATCCTGAAGGGATGACAGCAAGGGGTACTTCTCGGGCGAAAACAGACAATCGATGGCAGAGTCGCTACGGTTACGCCGGTTTAGCGCAGGGTCTCGAATTACATTGCATTGCACTGACAGGTTGTGGTTCTTTTGATGCAGTGTTTTTTCCAAGTCGCATTCATTCCACCGCCATGGCAGTTTTTGTTGGTGCCCTGTTCGTGACTGCCACTAATGATGCTGCCGCTCAAGCCACCTCTCCCCCCGCGATGGACATGAAGGTCGCTGAGTCCATCCGCCTCGACCTCTTCCAGAAGGCCCTCAAGAACGAATCC
>JBGGMQ010000059.1:0-3246 GCA_041287975.1 Verrucomicrobium sp.
CGGCGCACAAGCCACCCAGCCGAGGGTGGTGTTCGTGTGGAACATCAGGAACGCCACCACGGCGATCTGCAGAACCGCCATGAGCCCCTGCTCAATGCCATCAATGAGCACGCGCTCCACCGCAGGGATGTCTTCTGAGACAGTGGTCATGATGTCCCCGGTGGGACGGTTGTCGAACCAGCGCAGCGGCAGCCGCTGCAGGCGCTCATACAGCTCGCTCCGCAGGTCGTAGATGACCTTCTGCTCAAACGTGTTGTTAATCTGAATGCGGATGCTGTTGAAAAGGTCCTGCCCGAAGAAGGCGGCGAGCCCGATGAGCACCAGCCCCGGCAGACGGTCCAACTGATTGTTCGGGATCACCACGTCCACGATCTCCCGGGTCAGGCTGGGGAACACCAGCACCAGCAGCGTGCCCAATACGGCACAGACCAGTTGGGCGGCGGCGAGGCCAGGATACTGGCGCACGTAAGCGAAGACGCGAAAAATGGTATTCAAAGCTAAAAAAGGCGGGAGAGGAGATCTGTGAGCTGTTGGTGATGAATCGGGTGCGGGACCGCACGAAGACGGAAAATGGATTCGCTCGCAGACGAGCGTTGGTTGCAATTTGGGGCAAATGAAAAAAGGAGGACGGTTTCCCGCCCTCCCTCAGAAATTTCAGCGGACTACGGCTCCGCAGCAATGAGCCTGGATCAAAATCAAAACGCCGTATAGGAGCGCAGCTGCTCCAGGCGGTTCTGCACCTCATCGAGTGTCACGGTCTGGAGACGCTGGGTGCTGAAGGCTTCACAGGTGAAGCTGGCGGTGACGCTGCCGTGCGCCACAGCGGTGCGGAGATCCGCAAAAGTGGGCTTGGATTTGCCGTTGGCCGCGAGCCAGCCGATCATGCCACCCAGGAAGCTGTCGCCAGCGCCGGTGGGGTCATTCACCGTGCTGAGGGGATAGGCGGAACAGGCGAAGAACTCCTCCTCACCTGCGCCGAAGAGGAAGCTGCCGTGCTCACCACGCTTCACCACCACGTACTTCGGCCCCTTCGCCTGGAGGCGGCGTCCGGCTTCCACGAGGTTCGTCGTTTCCGCGAACTGCTTGGCCTCGCCGTCATTGATCACGAGGAGGTCGAGCTTCTTCATCACATCATGCAGCCGGTCGTTGGCGATGTTGATCCAGAGATCCATGGTGTCTGCCGCAACGAATTCCACCTGAGTGCACTGCTCCAGTGTCTGGAGCTGGTTGTCGGGGCTCATGTTCGCCAGCACCGCGAACTTGGCGGCGGCGGCCTCCGGGGAGAGCTTGGGCAGCCAGTTCTCCAGCACGTTGATGCCGACCTTCAGGGTGCTGCGGTTGTTCATGTCCTCGTGGTACTCGCCCGTCCAGGTGAAACTCTCACCGGAGCTGCGCTCGAGACTGTCGAGGTTGATGCCACGGCTCGTGAGCATATCGAGGTGACCCGCAGGGAAGTCATGGCCCACCACGCCGACCAGATGCACGGCCTCACCAAACAAACGTGCGGCCAGGGAGGCGTAGGGAGCGGATCCGCCCAGCAGACCTTCCAGGGACTGCACTTGGGTCTTGATGTTATCAATGGCGACGGAACCGGAAATGATCAGAGACATGAGATGAAGAGAATTGAAGGTGACGTTGGTAGTGGTGGTCGGGGCGGCAGACATGAATGCGGCCCCTGCCCTGCGCAATCGGTATTTTTTCAAGCGGTCGCCGCCCCTACTTGAGAGAGCAATTGCTGTTTCACCTCACGCACGGCGGCCACGACATCGGGCGCTAGCAGCAGGGCGGAAACGATGACCACACGCCGGGCACCCGCGGTGACAATCTCAGGCAAACGCTGGGGATTCACCCCGCCGATGCAGAAGACCGGGCAGGTGGCAAAGGCATGCACCTCAGCGATCTCCTGGAGGCCGATGGGCACATAGTCGGGCTTCGTCCCGGTGGCATAGAGCGGGCCAAAGCCGATGTAGTCGGCCCCCTCCTCCATGGCCGCACGGGCCTGGGCGACACTGTGGGTGGACTTGCCCACGAAGCAGGATGGCCCCACGATGGCCCGGGTCGCTGCCACAGACTGGTCATCCTGCCCGACGTGAATGCCCTCCGTCCCCACGGACGCCGCGATCTCCGGGTGGTCATTGATGATCAGCGGAATACCGGCCGCCTTCGTCAGGGGGTGCATGAGCCGCGCCATGCGCTCGATCTCGGCGGGCTCACACTTCTTGGCGCGCAGTTGCAGGAGGTCCACTCCCCCGGCGAGGAGCTCGCACGTGACCCGCTCGACATCGGCGGGCTGCACGTAACCAAGGTCCAATATGCCATAGAGGTGGGCGTCTGCGGGCGTCAACATGGCGCATGGTCCACGGAACGGGGGTCCGGTCAACGCCGCACCAGCGATTCCTGTTGACCTCCCCGGCTTGTCTGCGGAGTCTCCAGCCCCCGCCGAGGCGGGTTCAGGCAGATCTGTTTTATCTCTCTCATCTCATAACGATGTCTTCGAAACCAACCCTTCTTATTCTGGCCGCCGGCATGGGCAGCCGCTACGGTGGCCTCAAGCAGCTCGATCCCATGGGACCCAATGGGGAGACCGTGCTGGATTACTCCGTATTCGACGCGCTGCGCGGGGGCTTCGGCAAAGTGGTCTTTGTGATCCGCCGTGACTTCGAAGAGGAGTTCAAAACCAAGGTGGGCAGCAAGTTCGACCAGAAGGTGCCGGTCGAGTATGCCTTCCAGGATCTGAATGACCTCCCCGAAGGCTTCTCCGTGCCTGAGGGCCGCGTGAAACCCTGGGGCACCACCCACGCTGTGCTGGCAGCCGAGCACAACATCAAAGAGCCCTTCGCGATGATCAATGCGGATGACTTCTACGGTCACGACGCCTTCGCCAAACTGGCCACCAATCTCCAGACCCTGCAGCCTGCCGACGGCAAGGCCCAGTACTCCATGGTGGGCTTCCAGTTGAAGAACACTCTCTCCGAGCACGGCAGCGTGGCCCGCGGCGTGTGCACCAGCGAGAACGGCAAGCTGGCCTCCGTGACGGAAATGACCAAGATTTACAAGACCGAGACGGGAGCCCGCAATGACGAGAACCCTGAAAAACCGGTGGAACTCTCCGGCAGTGAACTCGTGAGCATGAACTTCTGGGGCTTCACCCCGGAGCTCTTCCCCCAGCTGAAGGAAGCGTTTGTGGACTTCCTCAAGGAACACGGCAGCGATCCCAAGTCCGAGTGCTACGTGCCCAAGGTCGTG
>JBGGMQ010000060.1:0-6127 GCA_041287975.1 Verrucomicrobium sp.
ATTTGACCGCCAGATGCGAGTCCACGTGCGGTTTGCCCTCATCCATGCTTTCACATAATCTCGCACCAGAACTGTAATTTCGGGTTCTGAAATGATGAACGAGGCTAGCACTACAAATGACTGGTCGCCACGTCGCGTTGGGAATTCGATCTTGCTCATAGGTTGATGCAACAATAGCCGTGGAAGAGGTGGGAGAATGAATTGACGTATCAGTAATTTTTTGCTCGGACAAGGGGGATGTAGTTTGCAAGGCGTATTGCTGCGGAGCGCATCAGGGTAGCGCGTACTGAACGGTTGGGACAACCGAACTACGGTCGCTTCGCGGAGACACAAGACTTGAGGTCTGAAACGGCGATTCGTGGAAGGTGGGATGTTTCTGTGCCTGGGGTTTGTGCGCGACGGGTTGGATTCGGAGGGAGAGTATGGCAGTGGCCGTCTGAGTTCGTACGCCGCGCTGGCGTGCTCAACGGTTGGGACGCTCGAACTACCTCTCACTTGCACCCTAATTTTGTCCGTCCCGCGACGTTTGTATCAGGTCATTTCGAGCTTTCCGCTCACTGCACACTTCCTCATTCTCACTCCAACTATGAAATCCGTATCGCTTCGCAGTTTCCTTGTTCTCGCCCTTCTGGCACCGTTGGCTCATGCCGCTCCCTTGGTAAAGTCGGGCACGAAAGTGGCCTTTCTGGGTGACTCCATCACGCAACAGGGGGCTGGTGGTCCTGGGGGTTATGTCCGCCTCGTGGAGAGCGGGCTCAAAGCGGCGGGCATCCCGATTGAAGTGATTCCGGCGGGGATCAGCGGTCACAAGTCCAATGACATGCTGGCGCGCCTGGACAAGGACGTGCTCAGCAAAAAGCCGGATGTGATGACGCTGAGCTGCGGTGTGAATGACGTGTGGCATGGCGCTCGCGGCGTGGAGCTGGAGGCTTACAAGAAGAACATCACGGAGATCGTGGACCGCACCCAGAAGGCCGGTGTCCAAGTGGTCATCCTGACCTCGACCTTGATTGGTCCGAAGCTGGACGATGCGAACAATACCAAAGCCAAGGCCTACAATGACTTCCTCCGCGACCTTGCCAAGGAGCGCAAGCTGCCCGTGGCGGATCTCAATGCGGACATGATTGTGGAGCAATCCAAAGACAGCACTGTGGGTGGCAAGGCTAATGTCACGTCAGACGGTGTGCACATGAACCACTTGGGCAACATCATGATGGCCAAGGGCGTGCTCAAGGCCTTTGACCTGAGCTCCGGTGATCTTGCGAAGGCAGAGGCCAGCTGGCAGGCGATCCCAGATGCCGTGACGCTGAACGTGAAAGCGAAGCTGAGCTTGAAGCAGATGTCGGCCTTGGAAAGCTATGCGGCTTCACAGAAGAAGTCCGTGGATGCGGTGGTGACAGACTTGGTGAACAAGGCCATCCAGGGGGCGGTGAAGTAGGGCGTTATTTTAGACAGGAGTGACAAGATTTTTATCAGATTAACAAGATGGCTTTGATAGATCTTGGGGTCGATTGATTTAGGGGGCGGGTCGTATTGACCTGCCTCCTTTTTTGATCTCAAGCGGTTGCGTTGAGGTCTTTGAAACAACTTTTGAAGTTGGCGAGGACGGGGGATTCGTCATTCTTGCGCCAGGCGAGGACGGTCTCTACTTTCGGAAGCCCGGCGGGGAGGGGGCGGAAGATGAGACCGGGGCGTTTGACTTGGGCAAGAGTGGCGGTGGTAGGGGCAACGCCGAAGCCAGCGGAGATGAGCCACATCTTGGTCTGAATATCGTGGGCGTACTGCACGGCCCGTGGAGTGGCACCTACCTTGGCGCATTCTGCGAGGAAGTGATCGTAGTACCCATGCTGCACCCGCGGTTCCATCATCACGAGGCCTTCGCCATCGAAGTCTGCCCATGTGATGGTGTTCAGCTTCGCCAACCGGTGACCGGCGGGCATGGCCAGGATCTGAATGGACTCCTCCACATGCATGGATTCCAGTTCCGTGAATCCCACGGGAGGGCGGAGTAGTCCGGCATCGAGTTCACCTGCCCGCAGGCGGTGGATCTGCTCGGTGCTGGTGAGATCAAAGAGAGAGAGCTGTACCCCAGGGAACTTCTGGTGAAAGTAGCGGAGGATCTTCGCCAGCCAGGCGTTGGCGGTGGGGGCGATGATGCCCACCCGGACCGTTCCCACAAGCCCCTGGTCCGCATTGCGAGCCCGCTTTTCCGCTTGATTGGCCGCGGCCAGCACCGTTCTGGCTTCTTGAAGGAAGACTCGGCCCGCGTGGGTGAGTGCCACGGAGCGCGTCGTACGAATGAAAAGCTGCACCCCCAGTTCCTCCTCAAGCGTTTTAATCTGGGCACTCAATGCCGGTTGAGCCAGATGCAAAATTTCCGCCGCACGGTGGAAATTCAATGTGTCGGCTACCGCCGTGAAGTAGCGAAGGTGTCGCAATTCCATGCGATTGATACGATCCATGTATCAGTGCGGGAGCAATCTTGTATTGGGCAATGTTTCACGGGTGAAGTATCAGGCGGCGTATTTTATTTCGAAAGGAAATCACGCCATGTGGATCGTCCGTCTTGCGCTTAGGCGCCCCTATACCTTCATCGTTCTGGCTTTGGCACTGCTGCTTGGCTCGCCCCTGGTCCTCCTAAGAACGCCGACGGACATCTTCCCCTCCATCGACATTCCGGTGATTTCCGTGATCTGGCAGTATGCCGGATTGAGCCCACAGGAGGTGGAGCAGCGCATCCTGTACATTCACGAGAGGTCGCTGAGCGCGACGGTGAATGACATTGAGCACATCGAGTCGAACTCCTACAACGGTGTGGGTATCATCAAAGTGTTCCTGCGGCCCGGAGCCTCGGTCGATGCCGGTGTGGCGCAGCTCACTGCGGTGGCGCAGACCATTCTCAGGCAGATGCCGCCGGGCCAGACGCCGCCGCTGGTGATCCGGTACAACGCGTCCACGGTGCCCATTCTTCAGTATGCGTTTACCAGCAACAAGATGTCCGAGCAGGAGATCTATGACACGACGCAGAACCAGGTGCGCGTGGGTCTGGCCAGTGTGCAGGGAGCCCAGATCCCCTGGCCCTATGGTGGCAAGACGCGTGTGGTTTCCGTGGACCTGGACCTCACGGCGCTGAAGTCCAAGAACCTCACGGCGCGTGATGTGGTGAACGCCATGGATGCGCAGAACCTCATCCTGCCAGCGGGCACCACCAAGATTCAGGAGACGGAATACAACGTGGGCGTGAACAGCAGCCCTCGCATGCTGGAGGAGCTGAACAATCTACCGGTGAAGACCGTGAACGGAGCCACCATCTTTGTGAAGGACGTGGCCCAGGTGCGGGATGGTTATCAACCCCAACAGAACATCGTGCGTAAAGACGGGGTGCGCGGCGTGTTGCTCACCATCATGAAGAGCGGCATGGCCTCTACCTTGCAAGTAGTGGACAGCGTGAAAGGCGAACTGCCGCGGCTGCTGGCCGGTCTGCCCCCCGATTTGAAGGTGGAGGAGTTCGCCGACCAGTCCCTGTTTGTGCGGGCGGCTGTGGATGGCGTGGTGCATGAAGGGGTCATTGCGGCAGCCTTGACGGCCATTATGATCCTGCTTTTCCTGGGCTCATGGCGCAGCACGGTGATCATCGCCATCTCCATCCCGCTCTCTGTGCTGGCCTCCATCGCCATCCTGAGTGCGATGGGCGAGACCATCAACCTCATGACCCTGGGCGGTCTGGCGCTCGCGGTGGGCATCCTCGTGGATGATGCCACGGTGGAGATTGAGAACGTCCACCGGCACATGAGCATGGGCAAATCCTTTGTGGAGGCCATCCTGGACGGGTCCAAGGAAATCGCCCTGCCGGCTTTCGTATCCACCATCTGTATTTGTATTGTGTTCGTGCCGATGTTCTTCTTGACCGGCGTGGCGCGGTTCCTCTTCGTACCGCTGGCTGAGGCGGTGGTGTTCGCCATGCTGGCGAGCTATTTCATCTCCCGCACCCTGGTGCCCACGCTCATCGCCTTCTTCTACAAGAATGTGAAGCACGAGGAGCCCGGCGAGCAAGGACATGGGCATGGTCACTCCGGCAAACCTGCTCCGCTGTTGTTCCGGCCGTTCGTGGCCTTTCAGCATGGCTTTGAGAAAGCCTTTGCCAGCTTCCGCAGCGGTTACCAGCGTCTATTGCAGGCGGTGCTGGAGCATCGCATCGCTTTCGTGATCGTCTTTGTGCTGCTGGCGGCTGGGTCCATGGCCCTGGTGCCCCAGCTGGGGCAGGACTTCTTCCCGCAAGTGGATGCCGGCCAGATGCGGCTGCACCTGCGGGCTCGCAGCGGCACCCGGATCGAGGAAACCGCGCGTCTCGTGGATTCCGTGGAGCAGACCATCCGCAAGGAGATTCCCGCCAGTGAACTCGCTGGCGTGCTGGACAACATTGGCATCCCCAACTCAGGGATCAGCCTTTCGTACTCGAACAACGGCCTCTACGGCACGGGGGACGCGGACATCCTCGTCTCCCTGAAGCACGGGCACCGTCCCACCGAGGAGCATGTGCGGAACCTGCGCATGAAGCTGCACACCGCGTTTCCTGGAACCATGTTCTACTTCCTCCCGGCGGACATCGTGAGCCAGACCTTGAACTTTGGCCTGCCTGCTCCGTTCGACGTGCAGATCTATGGGCGCAACCAGGCCGCCAACCGTGAGGTGGCGGCGCGAATGGCGGAGAGGATCCGCCAGATTCCCGGGGCCGTGGATGTACGCGTGCAGCAGGCGGCTGACCAGCCGCAGTTCACGGTAGAGGTGGATCGCGAAAAGGCGGGTGAAATCGGCCTGACGGAGCGCGACGTGGCCAACTCGGTGCTGCTGAGCCTGAGCGGTAGCGGTCAGGTGCAGCCGCTCTACTGGTTGAACCCTGCCAATGGGATTCAGTACCTCATCAACGCCCGTACACCGGAGCGTGAGATGGATTCGCTGGCCAATCTTGAAGCCATTCCCGTGAGCCGCAGTCAGGCTGGGGCAGGGGATGGGCAGTTGCTTTCCAACCTCGCCACCTTCAAGCGTGGGCAGGGGCCGGGTGTGATCTCGCACTACAATGTGCAGCCTGTGATCGATATCTTTGGTGGCGTGAGCGGCCGGGATCTGGGCGGTGTGGTGCGCGATGTGCAGAAGCTGGTGGACGAGTTCCAGCCTCAACTGCCCAAAGGCAGCTACATCATGTTGCGCGGCCAGGCAGAGACCATGCAGAGCAGCTTCAGAGGTCTCGGGCTGGGCATGATCATGGCGATCGGCCTCATCTACCTCCTGCTCGTGGTGAACTTCCAAAGCTGGGTGGACCCTTTCATCATCATCACTGCCCTTGTGGGTGCCATCGCCGGGGTAGTGTGGGGCTTATTCCTCACGCAGACCACTCTCAACGTGCCGGCCCTGATGGGTGCGATCATGAGTCTCGGGGTGGCTACTGCCAACTCCGTGCTCATCGTGAGTTTCGCCAGGGACAACGTGCTGCAGGGGGCCACTCCGTTGGAGGCGGCGTTCAATGCGGGCAGCACGCGCGTGCGAGCGGTGCTCATGACGGCCCTGGCCATGATTATCGGCATGGTGCCGATGAGTCTCGGCCTGGGTGAAGGCGGCGAGCAGAATGCTCCTCTGGCCCGCGCCGTGATCGGCGGTCTGAGCCTGGCCACGCTGGCTACGTTGTTCTTCGTTCCGGCGGTGTTCTCCCTTTTGCACCGCCGGAAGGTTGTCGCCATTGATCCTCTGTTGAGAGATGCCGACGACGCGCCTGACACACCGATGCAAACTGCAACGGCCTAGTCCTTTCCTATTTCTTGTTCGTATTCCATCTAACTATCACTTCCCCCGGCTCTGAAGCCCCCTTTCCCATGAACGCAGACACTCCCGCCTCCGCTGCCACAGGGTCTCCTGTGCCAGACCCCCATGCGGCGCATTCGTCACAGAACCGCCCCAACCTGTTCCTTTATTTCCTCGGCGCGCTCGTCCTCATCGCCTGCGGCGTCTATTTTGGCATGGCACCCCGCCTGGCCCAGCGTGCCCATGTCGCGGAGCAGACGAAGGAACTCTCCGTGCCCACCTTTGATACCGTGAACCCGGGGCCGGGCAAGGTGCCGGACTCGCTGATCCT
>JBGGMQ010000061.1:0-9640 GCA_041287975.1 Verrucomicrobium sp.
CTGTTCCGGGCACTACGGAGAAGTAAAAGAGCTTGATCGTGCATGGGCGGCGAGGTGAGCCGTTTGATGCCAGTCACGGTTCACCTTCACCCCCTAGCCTGCTCCCCTCCTCCAAGACGTCAGGCAAAGATAATTCTCCAGTGAATCGACAACTCGACTTAGTAGCGCATAGCTACATTTGTGCCTGAGAACTTCCTCTGCATTCACAATTTTGGACAAAATTGTCGCGAAATCGCACGCATGAAAATCTCCACAAAATTCAGCGCTCCTAACCATGAGCTGTCGCAGAATCTAGAAAATTACCTGACGATATAAAGCCCCCGCCCAGGGCCTCATACGCATTCTTCCTACCTCAAGAATGACAAAAACTTAAGTGGTGCCGACCCTGTCTTCTTTGCGGGAAAACGACACAGACTCCGCACTCCCACTACGGACTAAACCGCCGTTGCCCGATGACCCGGTACCGGTAATAGGAATCCACACTGAAGGATGGATTTGAAAACGCAGTTGCGCTTGCCAGATCCGGCATGGCCCGATCCCCCGGATCCAGATAACGCTCAAAGACAGCGGAACCCTGCTGCTCAGCCGAAATCTGGTCCTTGGCTTCATCCCAAATCGAGGGCTCCGTGCTGCGGGCCTTTTTCAGGATCTGCACTTTGTAGTGCACTTGAAACACGTTCGACTTCGTGGTGAGCCGCGGATAAATCTGGCCATACGGGGCTTCTCGCGTGTTGTCACCCGTCAACTCAAAGGCGTCCGCCTTGGTCGTGTCGCCATTCCACCACTCCATGATCCTGTCAGCCGTCATGAGGTTGGTGCGGTTTGTGGCCTCTGGCGGGTATGGGATGTAGGGGTTCGGGCACATCTGGGGCACGAGGAAGACGCTGCAGATCTCAGAGGCCGAGCGGAAGACATCCCCCTGGATGCCAAACCGGCGCTCAAAGGCCGCCAGCGTCCCATCCACGGCACTGAGGTTAATGTCATAGCGCGACTGGAAGGGAGCCTGGTCACGTCCGCCCTTGTAGTTGGAGGCATTGTTGAACCAGGGCCACCCGCCCGGCTTCGCCGGCATGTCATACGCCGCACCCGTGGCGGGAAATGCTGCCATCCCCATCCTTTTCATGACGGCATGCAGTCCCGTGCGGCGCTTGATGTAGCGGAAGGGCTGGATGTCGTAGTTCATGTTGATCTTGCCCGCCGTGGAAAAGGGCTCGCTGATGGGATAGGGCTCGACCACCGGCATCCAGAAGAAGTCCAACAGCAGATGATCCGGTGGCGAAGCAAAGCCTGGATGGTCTGCCACCAAGCCCCGGTTGGGCGAGGCGCTGGTGCGCCCTGCGGGATTGGGGCAGAACAGCAGCGTCTCCCACGGGCGGTCCAGCGCAGGGTTGTCAGGTACGATTCCTGTAGGTAGAGACCCAAACTGCACCGCCGAGGCCGTCTGGCGGTTGGGCGAGAAGTTAATTCCGCGATCCCCGCTCGGCGAATCGTGAGAGGAGGTGGCTCGGCCATAGTAGCCGCCTGCATCGTTGGAATAGCCCACGGTAAGGTTGGAGGCATCCTCATCCGGCTTGTTCACATAGGGACCGTCCTCCACGTTGCCGAAGCCGTTGTCCCAGTCGCCCGCCCTGCCGTCCGATCTCGCGGCATAGTCCACGCCGCGCGCCACCACGGGTGAACAGTCCCGGTAAATACTCACCTGGTCGGTGCCGTCTACTGGCGCTCCGCCGATGCCCTTCACCAAACTGCCGGCAAGGCGGTACGAGGAAATGCGAAAGTAGGGATGAGTGGCCACCGTGCCAGCCGGACTGCCGGCCAGCGCCAGCTGAGCTGGCTCTGCCGCATTCAAGGTGCAAAAGTGGCCGTACCACTGCCAGTCTGATGAGTGCCGCAGCCCGTGGGCAAAGCGTACCTCGCGGTTCCTGTAGTCGTCCACCCAGTTCACATTGCCGTTGGTCACAGTGTAGCTGCCGCTGCGCCGGAACCACGAGGCGGGCACCTCCGTCCGCGCGGAGTAGAGACGGAAGTCGCCTGCAGGTCGGGCGTTGTTGGCGGCCTCCATGGACCGCACACAGTCCCCCGGACGGATCAGCCAGGCATAATAGTTGTTGGGTGACTCTTTCATGCGCTCCGCGAGACTCATCTCTCTCACGTGCACCGTGTACGCGGTATTGGATGGAGCCAGGGCATCGAACCCGTTGACGTAAACATAGGGAGCCGGGATCGCGGGGGCCGAGTCAAAACTGATGTGAATGCGCTGAATTTCCTCACTCCCATCTGGCGTCCTGATGCTGATTTCCAGTGGACCGCCTTGCAGGCCCATGTTGGGCGGCGTGGTGCCGGAGGGAGCCGGAACCGTCAGAGGGGTCGCGCTGTGCCAGGCAAAGCCAGTGTGAGGATCACTGCTGCTCAAGTCCCTCCGCGTAGTCCCATAAGGCCCCTGAAAGAACGGTTGAAACATCGCCGAATGTGCGGTGTTGTGCCCTGAACCCGGACCGCTGCCAATGACCGTTTTCAGGACAACCCGGGACACGCTCCCCAGCTCCGGATTGCTCGCATTGGCGGGGAACGCCAGAGACTGACCGTTCACCTTCACATCGCACTTCACATCCACGGCCAAATAGGGGCTGGTGGAAGGGTTGCCGATCATGGGGTTGAAGAACTCCAGTACAAGGAAGGCCTTCATCTCGCGGGCTGCAAAGCCCCCCCGGTTCGCTCCGCCCGGCACATTGTATCTGATGTCGGGCACCTTGGCGATCTGGTCCGTAACGCCCGCAATAGTCGAGGTGGGGTAAAAGACCAAGGCAGCCTCAGTCACAGTGATGCAACGACCAAAGCCCTTGGTATTGGTCCCCACCCGCAAGGGCACGATCTGGGACTCGCCCGCGGCCAGCGTGGGATAGCCGGGGAATGCCCGCGGCGGAGCGTAGCAGTAGGTTGTTTCACTGCCCGGCCCACCGCTGGGGACCTGCACGGCATAAGTGTTCAGTCCGGAGCGGATGTGATCCACCATCTCCGTCAGGAGTTGATCCCGCCGACCGCCATTCGTTTCGTACTTGTCTGTGAATGTGCCACCAAAGCCTGGGATGGCATGCGAGGTGAGTTCTTGAAGATAGGCGTACAGATCCTGGTTCCGGGAAATCGTCCAGTCTTGCTTCGTGCTGAGAGCACTGCCATGCCCTTTGGTGGCATCCCCCTGACCCTTCTGGTGCGCCGTCAGCCGTTGAAAGTAGTAGGGCCGCAGGTTGCCGCCTTGCGCTGTGCCTGTCTGCGCGCAGAAGGCAATGAGCTTGTCCAGCACGTTCCGCTCTGCCAGTTCCTTCTGAATGGGCCAGAGGGCGATGCGGGGTTTGTTGAAGAGGTTCACCTCAGGTGCCCGGCTGTGAGCCGTAAGGAGGAAACGCACACGATTCATCACCTCATCCGTAAAGGGGCTCGCCGCAGGCTGCATCGCGCGGTTGGCCTGGAAGGCCAGCTCATCCACCGTGGCATAGAGCCTGTCCCGGTCGGGTGTGGGGACGGAAGGCAGGGCGACCTGAGTGCCGTTCTGCCAGATGTTCACCGTGTTGAGCCCGCCTTCGGTGGGCCCCATAACCAGCCTTGGGCTCAGTTTCAAGTAGGTCTCCATGCCCGTCTTGAGGTCCGCGTAGTTTCCCAGCTCCTTTTTGTTGCCGCTCTGGGGGATGAAGTAGTTCGGCATCCGCGTCTGGTTGATGTAGCCCAGGCCGATCCAGGGGTCGAGCACGGCACTCAGGCAGACGGTGGCCGGGTGGCCGGGATAGCGGTTGAATTCATTGCGCACCGGCTGCCGGTTGGCGAAGAGGTCGGCGTCGACCCACCCTGTGGTTCGAGGAACATCCCAGTACACCCCCTCCGAGGCAGTGTTGATGTTGACCTTGCAGCTCTCATCATCTGCCCAGAAGGCGATGCGCCCCACCACACTGTTGTTGGCGGTGGCCGCATCCAGTTTGACCCTGCCGTTGCCCTCATCACTCCCGGCCGTGATGGTACCATTCTGAAGCACGTACAGCCACCGCACCGGCATCGGCAGGGGATTCGCCTGCGCGCCATCCGCCAGTGGCAGGCGCTCCAGCCCGGTGCCGTTTTTTATGAGCTCCACGCCGTCCACCTTCAAGCCAGGCTTCGCGGGATTTACCATCGCATCGAAGGTCCGTGGGTCTACGATCGGATAGACAGGATTCGAGGGCGTGCCGGAGGCATCACGCTCCTTGTAATAGGGCGCGTTCAGATCTGCGAAGAGAGCGGGTCGGGCATGCCAGTCAGCAGGCAGCTCCGTTTCGGGATCCATGAGAGGAGTCAGCCCCGAAGCTGCAGCGACCACCTCCATGGCCTCGGCACTGTAGAGCTTGTAGGCCCGGTCCAGCATCGAGCGTTGCGTGCCCGCGTCCAGAGTCTGGCCAAAGCGGCGGATCATGCCCGGCTGGGAGGCCCAGGTGTACTGCGTGCCATTGTTCTCCGTCGCTTTACGCACTTGGGCAATGACCAGGTTCAAGGGCAGCTCAGAGAGCAGCCGCGCCTCCTCCCCTTTGGCATAGGCCCCACTGGAGCGGGTCTCCGACTGCACCATCATCAGAAAGCCAGTGACCAGCAGCACCAGCAGAGCCACCACGCTCAACACGAGTATCAGGGCAACACCATGCCTCTGCCGGGAGAATCCCAACGCCAAGTTTTTCATCGTATTCTTCGCCCCACCTTGCAGTGCATGGTCATAAGCAGAGAAGACGCCAATCCCACCGCCCAATTGATGGCGGATCCCAACCTGTCAATTCCAACCCCTTTTTCCATGTTCATGAGAGCTAGGAGTTTGCCTCATGCCCCGGCAGGCTCAAGCCCCATTTCCTTCACTCGATATTCCCATATCGCGCAAACGGGTCCGTCCGAGGTTGACCGTCCCGGGAACCCTGGGGTTCCAGTTTCTCGTGAGATGCAGGGGGCTTTCACACCTTGATACAACGCTATTTCCATGCCCCTTGGCATGGGTTATGATTCGCAAAATACGCAATGACGTTCCAAGAACGCGCAACTGATCCACTTCTAGTGCCTGCTCTCAAGCTGCGCTCGAAAGGCCCCTTGCCCGGACGCAATCGTCCGTTGAAGCACAAGCCGGTGCTCTTCCTAGCGATGGGCTTCTACGACGCATCCCTGCATGACGGTGTCGTGCAGTGGGTGAGAGAGAATGACTGGGAGCTGGATGTCTCGAACTTCCCGGTGATGATCCGCCCGCCATTGGTGAAATGCGACGGCGTGCTGACCACCATCACCCGCCAGGAAATCCTGGATTGGCTGAAGCCGTACGACTGTCCGATGGTGCGGATGCTCATCGCGCCCACTCCGGAGTTGGAAGAAGCCTCCAGCCACATTCCTCTGATCTCCGCCGACTATGAAAGCGCCGGACGACTGGGCGCAAAACACCTGCTGACGCTTGGGCAGCCTCACTTTGCCTTCTACCAGCGCGGTGTGGGGCCGGATGTGCTCGCCATCCGCCGCGGATTTGTAGACACCCTCCACGCGGCGGGGCACTCGGTCACGGTCCTGGACTTTTTGGGCGATCATCCGAACCTGGATGCACTGACGCGGGTACCCCGGGCAGAGCGGCGCGAATGGCTCGCGCGACGCATCCGTGCGCTGCCCAAGCCACTGGCCATCATGGCCGAGGACGACCGGTTTGCCATTGAGGTGATGCATGCGGTTCGGGGCATGGGACTGCGCATTCCCACCGATGTGGCGATCCTGGGCTCCGATGACAACCGCCTCGCGCTGGGAGCATCGCCTGTGTCCATCTCGTCTGTTGATACGAACTTGCGAGGTGTGGGCTACGCGGCTGCCGGCGTGCTGGCAGGGCTCATTCAAGGGAAGGAAAAGCCCACTCAGACTCTCCACATTCCCAGCCGCCGCGTACTGGCCCGGGAATCCACCGCCACCTATGCCGGCTCCCACGAAGGGGTGAGCGAAGCCCTGCGGTTCGTCCGCCAGCATTTCCGCGAACCCCTGCAGGCCTCCCGGGTGGCCCGGCATGCGCGCATGTCCCTCCGTGGGCTCCAGAGCGCCCTGCGCCAGGAGGCCCATCTCACGCTCAATGACGAGATCGCCCGCCTCCGCGTGGTGGCTGCTGGCGAGATGCTGGAGGAAACCGACCTCAAGCTGGACTCCATCGCCGCTGATGTGGGCCTGCGGGATGCCAAGAATCTCTGCCGCGTCTTTCGCCAGCGCTACGGCATGACACCCCAGCAGTGGCGCTCCCTCCGGGAGCACGAGGGCTGACGCTTTTCTGACGACCCCATCACCGGACCAAAAGCGGTCCGCAGTCACGGCGACGGAAGTCATTTTTCGATTCTTTGTTGAGGCACCTGTCACATGGGGCTGCGGATCCGGAAGAGAGGGGTGCGGCTGCGAACCAACTCGCAGCTTCACCCACCCTCAACATCTGCAACTCTATGACCTCCAATACCCATCTGACTCTGCTTTCCGTCATCCGCCGCGGCATTTCACTGAGCCTGGCCGCAGCTTGCCTGACCCTGCTTGCAAGTTGTGACGAAGAACAGAGCTCGTTTGACTCGACTTACGAGCGCGATTCCGCAGCCCACCTCCAGGACAACTACAACCGCAACGGAAACATCAACGACAACTCCCGCTAAGAGCTTGCCGGAATGTTGCGATCCCACCCCCGAGCTTCTCATCTATGAAACTACGTCTTTTATCATGGCCAGTTGCGGCTGTCCTGCTTGCCACCCTTGCAGGCGTCTCCACCATCTGTGCCCAGAGTGAGCCGGGGGTGCTTGGCTTGCGGCTCAACCCGATCCCTCAGGGGATGCTGGTGGGAGATGTGTCTCCCGAGGGCACCGCCGCCGGACGCATCTTCGCCCTTGACGGCATCTCTGAGGTCGACGGACGTCGCATCCCTTCCACGGTGGCGGAGGCCGGTGAGGTCATCCGTGGCCCCATGGGCTCATCGGTGGATCTTGTGATTTTGCGCCGTTGCAGTCGCCTGATCCCGCCTGTGCGCATCCCCATGACCATCCGGCGTGGGCCCATGATCCGCCATTCACTTGACGAGATCATCACGGATGAGGACTACCTCTGGCACCTGTCCCGAATCACCCGCCAGCACGTCATCGACACCTCGTATGCGGAGTTCACCAATGATCAGCATTCCATCCGCTGGCACCTGCAGCGCCTCATCGCGCTGGAAGCCACGGTGGAGGACCTGGGAGCCCGGAGCCGTGTGAGCAAACCCCTTCGCGCCGCCGTGCAGCATGCCATCCGCTTTGACTTCACCGCCTGCGCTATCAGCAATGTTTGGGAAGGGTTTAAGGATCAGAACCTGCAGCAAATCCGAAGTACGGGAAAGAAACTTGGACTGGAGCTCATAAGCGGCTCTGGCAATGGCAGCGATACCCTGGGAGATCTGGCGGCTGGCATCATCGGTCGTTCGCTTGCCCAAATGGCCGCCAATCGCACGTATGAACGGACTCGGGCCAGCGAGAATCCTCACGGCCGCTGGCAGTCATTCTTCAACCGGAACTACTCCCCCTCGGTCATCTCACCCTCGCCGTTTACCTTTCAGAACGTGGAGTTCATGACAGATCCCCACTGGCAGTTTATGCGCAGCAACGATGTGCGCTTCGACCAGTATCCAGGCCTGGGCAGCGCCATTCACGACTACCCTCCTGTCGTCTCCACCAAGGAAACCGGGCTGAGGGCCCGAGGAGGCTATGCCAAGATCGAGGTGAAGAATCTCGCAGGAAATGGCCGCTGGCGCCTGAAGGTGAACGTGCCAGAGCGGGCCAAGTACTTCTTTGTCATGGTACAGGCAGACCAAGGCATCATCGGCCTCACCCAAAATCCCGGCGGCTACTGCACTTGGGCCAGCCAGTACGATGCCTTCCACGCCAACAATGGGCTCATCGGTCGGGAAACTTCCTCCTACAGCGGTAACTTTGACTTCTCCGTCATCCATCGGGATCTCCCGATCCTCGGCAAGGAAGGGGGGCCTGCCTCAGGGAACATCTACATGTGGACGTCAGATACACTGGAGTTTCCTGCGGTCCTCTGGGATGTTGTGCCCACTGATACCTTGTAAGAATTGAAGGAGGCTCAGGCGGCCCTCACGTACACTCGTGAGGCGAAAGCGGGAAAGATCGCGCGTATACTCGGGCATGCACCGCTCACGCTGGCGCCTCGCCCCCTTCGCCCTTCTGCTGCTCGCCTCGTCCCTCACGATGGCGGCCCCGGTGGATTTTACGCGGGATGTGCAGCCACTGCTGAAGGAGCACTGCTTGAGCTGCCATGGCCCGGAGAAGCAGCGCGGAGGCTTCCGTGTGGACTCGCGGGCAGCCGCTTTCAAAGGAGGAGACGAGCACGGTGCAGCGCTCGTTCCTGGCAAGAGCCAGTCCAGCCCGCTTTTTCAACTGGCCAGCGGAACGAACAAGGACTTGAAGATGCCGCCCAAGGGGCCCGGGCTCAGCCAGGCTGAGCTGGACATCCTCCGGGCCTGGATCGATGCCGGGGCGGTCTGGCCGGAGGATGGCAAGGAGACAGCTGATCCCGTGAGGACTCACTGGTCCTACCAGCCTCTGCAACCACTCCCCGCGACTGGGCTATCAGGCCCGGCGCAACTGGATGCACTGGTCGACTCCAAACTGAAACAAGCAGGACTCAGACGCTCTCCAGAGGCTGACCGCCGCACTCTCATTCGACGCGCCAGCTTTGACGTCATCGGCCTGCCGCCCTCGCCGGAAGAGGTCGCCACATTTGTGGCAGATCCTGACCCCCTGGCCTATGAAAAGCTCGTGGAGCGGCTGGTGACCTCTCCTCACTATGGCGAACGCTGGGCCCGCCACTGGCTGGATGTGGTGCGGTTCGCGGAAAGTGACGGTTTTGAAAAGAACACGCCCCGCCCGGATGCGTGGCCCTACCGTGACTATGTGATCAAGGCGCTCAACGAAGACCGTCCGTACTCCCAGTTCGTGCGGGAGCAACTCGCGGGCGATGCCCTGGGTGAGGATGCCGCCACCGGCTTCATCGTCGGCGGCCCTACCGACACCGTGCGCAGCCCGGACCCGGTGCTGACCGCACAACAGCGGGCCGATGATCTGAACGACATGGTGGCCACCACGGGCAGTGCCTTTCTGGGCCTGACGGTAGGGTGCGCCCGCTGCCACACCCACAAGTTCGATCCCGTAACTCATACTGATTACCACGCCCTGGTCGCCATGTTCGCAGGGGTGAAACATGGCACCCGGCCCGTCAAGCCTGCGGACTACGACACCCGCGTGGCCCGCGCAGAAGAGTTGAAAAAAGCGCTGGCCCCGATCTCGTCCAGACTGGAGCGCTTTGAGCCTGTAGGCCGGCAGGGTCGCACGGTCATCATCCCTCCAGACGACGCCCAACGAGTGGTGAAGCTGAAGCCTTCCAACGGGCAACGCACGAAATATGAACCCGGCAGCACCCGTGGCAAGGCATGGTACCCCGGGGATGCCAGCAACTCCCCCACCCTGGCAGACGGCTACTGGGTGTGGCTGGGCGACAATGCCTCTGGTGATGTGCTGGCCTGGGTCCCCAAGGTGCAGGGCCGCTACCGCATCTGGGTTTCCTGGGGCTCTGGCTACAAAAGTCATGA